>NZ_JAOBSU010000147.1:0-2930 GCF_025447695.1 Streptococcus danieliae
CACCTTAGAAAAGTATTGTCTGATTATGACAATTTTCTGGAGGCTTTGTTGTCTTGTTCTTGTTTCAAATGACTATAATACCTATGATGAAAGATGTTCGACTACTAGCAGCAGGAAAGTTTTTAAGTCTTTTTAAGAATGATCAACAGTACCAGACTCCGGTGATTCGGATTAATAAGAATCGCAAGAACCTGGCCTTTGTGATCCTATTTAAGCTCGATCCCCAGAGCGAGCGGGTTTATGTGCTAAATCGGTCTCAGCAAGGCTATAGTGACCAGCCCCAACGGCTAAAAATTTTCAAAAAAGCCAGCCTGTATACCGGGATGTTGCAGGTTCCACCCAAGGCACGAGGGACCATCCAGATTTTGCAAGTAGAGGCTCAGGATCCGCGTTTAAAAGAGACTCTCCGTTATTATTCGCAGGAGGAGCTGTCCCTGATTGCCCAGGGTCGAGCAGCGGAGCTAGATGTTTACAACCCTTTTCGTTATGCGCATTCTAGCCGGTTTTTGGATCAGGAGCAGGGGTCTGACCTTCAGTCTCTGCAAGAGTATTTAGGGATTCAAGACTTCCATCCCTTTATCCAAGAAGGCGAGGACGCGCTCCCGCTTTCCTGTACCTATCAAGATCCGCTTCGCCGGACAGCCAGTCGTCTCCAGTTGCTGGGCTGGTATTACTTGGACCAGCAGTTGAAGATTAGCTGGAAGCCCTTGACTGCTGAGAAGAGTCGGTGGCGTTCGTCTCTTCTTTCCATTGATAAAAAGAGTAAGCGCTATTTCTTTCAAGGCAATCTGTACCAGGAAAAAGGGACTGACCCTATTTTTTTGGAACAATTAAAATTGCAGACCCAAGAGGCTCCTGCAGAATATGTCCGAATGGTAGAGGAATTGCAGACCCAAGAGCAGAAAGCTCTCTTGAGAATGGCGGATTTAAAAGTTGTCGACAGGGACTAACCCTGCCTCAGTAAGCCGGTAGACACGGTCACAGACCTGGTGCAAGAAGCGGCGATCATGGGAGACAGCGATGATGGCTCCAGGATAGTTCTGGAAGAGTTGCCGGATTTGGGGCTGTGAAGTCGGTGAAAAGTTGCGGCTGGGCTCATCTAGGAGAAGGAGATTGGCTTGATCTAAAACCAGCTTGAGGAGTAGCAGTTTGGCCTGTTGGCCACCAGATAGGTCACTGATGGCATGATGCACTTCTTGGCGTGTGAATTGGAGTTGGGCGAGGTGGGTCAGGGCTTTTTGTTCCTGTAGCTGATCGCCACTAGGACAGAGAAATTGGAGTGGGGTTTCCAGGTCTGGGAGCATTTCCTGGTATTGTTGGGGCATGTAGCCAGGACGAATGTCTGTTTTGGTCGGCATTTCCTGGTAGATACGCTTGAGTAGGGTGGATTTACCGATGCCGTTGGCTCCGATAATACCGATTTTATCTTGGGCATGGAGGTGTTCTTCTGTTGGGAGGGTGAATTCTCCCCACTTGAGTAGGGATTTTTTGGCCGGTAGTGGTTGGATATTCGAGAAGAAGAGCTGGATTGCTTCCTCATCTAGAGGTGCCTGGGTCAGCTCTTCTCTTTGATGCTCAAACCGCCTTTCCCTACCTAGAACCTGTTTCATTTTTTTGGCAACCAGCCGTCCAGCTGTTGCATCATGGGTATTGATTAGACTATGGCGTACTTGGGCTTTTTGACGTCGATGCTTGTCCATGGTTTTCTCAAATTCTTTGCGTTCATTTTGTGCTTGCTGTTTTTGTTTTCGGTACCGCTGTTTTCGATCCTCCTTGTAGGCGGGATAGTTGCCTTGCCAGACTTGAGTTTTAGCCACTTGTTTGCGTTTGAGAGATTCTAAGTGAATGATTTTTGTGGCGGTGTGATTGAGAAAATCTTCATCTATGGGAGACAAATACAACAGCCTGGGGACAGGTGGCGACAAAATGTTCTAACCAGAGGAGACTATCTAAATCTAAATCATTGGAAGGTTCATCGAGGAAGAAAATATCAGCAGGACTAGCTAAAGCTCTAATCAGCTGGATTTTGAGGGTCTCACCGCCAGACAGGCTAGCCAGGCTTTGTAGACTGGATAGCCGCTGACTGTCAAAGCCTAGTTGATCTGCATAGCGATAAACAAGACCGTAGTCCAGCTCGTCAGGGTCTGCGAAAAAGTAGTCATTGAGGCTGAGCTCGGCTAGAGCTTTCGGTAGGGTTTGTGGCAGGTAGACGGGCGCAGAGAAGTGTCTCTGAATGGTTCCCTCTACGAGGAGATGGTCAGGGGCAGGCTCTTGAAGGAGTAGCTGGAGTAAACTGGACTTCCCATTCCCCTCCTCTCCAATAATGGCGACCTTATCTCCTGTATGGATTCTGAGCGAGAGGTCTTGGACCAGTGTCCGTAAATCTTTTTGGTGATGGATACTTAGGTGTTGAATGGTTAGCAGCATAAAAATCCTCCTTTTGATCACGATAAAAAACGCTACCTAATTGGTAGCGCTTGTAGAAGGCCTGCTGGGACTCTTTTGGTTTAACAGGACAGTCAGATAAGCTTGTCTCCCTTTAGTCAGACAAGTTAACATCAGCTCGTGTAAGTGTAACCTAGAAAGAGTATCAAAACACCTCTGTCAAAAGAAGAGGCTGGAGCAGGAGCTACTAGAAGTCTACCAAATAAGTGCAGAGTGTTCGAGTTATTCAAGAATCGCAAAGATGCCCCAGCCTTACTGATTTTGGTTGGGTTTGATTCTCTTTCTTGAATGACTCAACTGTCACTGGTGGGACTTCTAGTTGTTCATGGCTCCTTACCTCGCTGTAAATGTGATGGTTTCAGTTTAGCAGACCAGAATCAGGGTGTCAAGCTAGTTTAGAGAAATGGTGGAATCATTCCCGTTGTCTCTGATCCGAGGCATACCAAGGGAATAGAAGAGTATAAAAAGAAAAATCGCCACGGTAA
>NZ_JAOBSU010000148.1:0-2803 GCF_025447695.1 Streptococcus danieliae
TTTTCACGAAAATCTACTGAATATGCCATAAAAATAGTATAGCACAAAGTGTGCGGTTTTTGTTTCATTCTACTATAAATAAGGCGTCAATAAGTATGAGTTTTTAGAGGTGCCCTTAAACTAACTTCCCCTTCCTTTGGGGTAAACTAGAGACAAGCAAATTCCTTTGGAGGTTTTTATGAACTACTCTTTTATTTACACTCTCCTTATTGCAAGAGCTGTTGAACTTACTCTGGCCGCCTATCTGAAAATTCTCTCACCCTCGATAGTGATCCCTTTTACTTTTTGGACTCTCATCTCAGCCATCATCTTTGGAATCGCCAATCAAGGTTTTTACCAAAAACAACCAAAAAAGAATATTCAGCGAAGAAAACGACGACTCCTTAAAGCGATTCGATTACCCTACTTCTTCTTTATGCTTATGAATCTGGTCTTCCTCTACACCTCTCATTCGCCTCTAGCTATCTTCGCCCAAACAAGCATCCTCATTAACTGGCATGCCCTGCTTTATGTACTCATTCTGAGCCAGTGCCGCATAAAAGGGGAGAATTAATATTAGACCCTAAAACAAGGAAACCACTCTCCGTTTGGAAAGTGGTTCTTTTAAGCAACAGCAATTGCTTGAGGTTCAACCCTATTTACAAAGCAAACTCCAATCGGTCATCAAAATAGAGAACGCTTCTATTCCTTGATTTAGAAACTCGAGAAGTCAATTGCTGACTCCTTTCCCCTATGTCCTGACTCGGGTTCTTTAGCCTCGTTTTTCTATTTCTAGACTCGGGTCCAGAACACTTCATGTTCTTTAGTTTAAAAACTCAAGAAGTCAATTCTTGACTCCTTGACCGCTCTCTAATTTTTGGGCTCGGGGTAAAAATGTCCACTGGACCTACCTCGCTCTCTAATTTTTAGGCTCGGGGTAAAAATGTCCACTGGACCTACCTCGCTCTCTAATTTTTGGGCTCGGGGTAAAAATGTCCACTGGACATTTTTACTTATCTCCTTTGTTGCGGATGACGAAGCCGGTTTTCTTTTCGCTGGAGGTGTTTTGTGGTTTTTGGTTTTTGGTTTTACGGTAGCGGTTGTCACGGTCATAGCGGTCGTTGCGGCGGTTGTCGCGGTAATTGTCACGACGGTTCCGATCGCGATTTCCGGAGCGGTAGCCACCGTCACGGCGACCGCCGCGTCCGCGTCCACCATGGCTATTGCCAGATGGTTTAAATGGCAGGGGTTTTTCACGGGCAATTTCTACTTCTGGTAGATCTGCTGGATCTTGAACTACTAGGGTCAAGATGTAAGCTGCCAATTCTTCTGGAGAAAATTCACTCGCCAATTGCAGGGCATCCTTACTGACTTTAGCAGCCTTGGCTGCGAAGTCTTCTGCCGCAAAGTCGCGTTCAATTTTCCCAAGTGCAACTTTCTTTTTCGCTTGGTAGGCTTCTTCTGCTGTTGGTGGTTTGAGACCCTTCATCCGTTTTTTGGTCAAGTTCTCAATAATTTGAAGGTAGCCCATCTCATTTGGAGAAACAAAGGTTACGGATTGACCAGATTTACCAGCCCGACCTGTACGTCCAATCCGGTGAACATAGCTTTCCGGATCTTGTGGAATATCATAGTTGTAGACATGGGTCACACCTGAGATGTCCAAACCACGCGCTGCAACGTCTGTTGCAACCAAGACATCCAAATTACCATTTTTGAAATCTCGAAGAACCCGTAGCCGTTTGCCCTGATCCAAGTCTCCATGGATTCCTTCTGCACGGAAACCACGAATTTTCAAACCACGCGTCAACTCATCGACCCGACGCTTGGTCCGACCGAAGACAATAGCCAATTCTGGCTGCTCCACATCCATAAGCCGCGTCATAGTGTCGAACTTCTCTTGTTCCTTAATCCGGATATAGTATTGATCAACCAATTCCGTTGTCAATTCCTTGGCAGCAATCTTGACGTGCTCCGGTTCTTTCATAAATTGCACCCCAATCCGCTTAATAGCATCTGGCATGGTTGCTGAGAAGAGCAAGGTTTGACGATCCGCTGGCACGCGCTCAATAATCGCTTCAATATCGTCCAAGAAGCCCATGTTCAACATCTCATCGGCCTCATCCAAAATCAAAGTTTCAATCTTATCCAGTTTCAAAGCCTTGCGTTTGATCAAGTCCAAGAGACGACCCGGTGTTCCCACAACAATATGCGCCCCTGCCTTCAAAGCCTTGATTTGCTTCTCAATGCTGGATCCCCCATAAACAGAGCGAACCCGCACACCTTTAGAGCGCCCGAAGCGGAATAATTCTTCCTGACTTTGAACCGCCAATTCTCGCGTTGGCGCAATCACCAAGGCCTGAATCGTCGCCTCTTGTGGTCTAATTTTTTCTAAGGTTGGCAAACCAAAAGCAGCCGTTTTCCCTGTACCAGTCTGTGCCTGACCAATAACGTCTTTGCCAGTCAAGGCCAAGGGAATCGTCTGCTCCTGAATGGGGCTGGCTTCTTCAAAACCGGCTTTCTCAATTTCAGTCAATAATTCTTGTGATAAACCTAATTCTATAAATTTCAATGGTATCTTCTTTCTATCAAATCGATTCGGATGGACCTCTTACAATTTCGGTCCCTATCCCAAGGAACAGGCGATGAGATGCCATCCATTTTGAGCACACGCTCCCATCCCACCAACTTCATTGTAACTTACCTATTGTACCACATTCTGCAACTTATAAAACAGAAATAGACACAAAGAATCATTCCCGTTGCTTATTCTTTTTGAAAATAATGTCAGGATTCTGACTCCTCATCATCAATTTCATAAAAA
>NZ_JAOBSU010000149.1:0-2794 GCF_025447695.1 Streptococcus danieliae
TATTTTTATGAAATTGATGAGGAGGAGTCAGGATCCTGACATTATTTTCAAAAAGAATAAGCAACGGGAATGATTCGCCTAGTTTCTTCTTGTTTTGGAACTAGAAGCGTGATAGAATGAAATAAGTATTTGAAGTAGAAAAAGGAGTTACCATGGCATTTGGTGATACAGGGAAGCGTAAGAAGTCCTCGTTTGAGAAATTAACCATGTTGGTTGTGATTATTATGGTTCTGGTGACAGTCGGAGCTATTTTCATGACGGCTATTTCTGCATTAATCTAGGAATGAAGAAGTGAAATGAAGGCAGTCTTTGGTTTGCCTTTAGGCACTGAGCCGGTCCTAATTAACTGTGTGGGGGTGGGATTGAAAAGGTTCGGGGAATCTTTTCAACCCCACTCCCCTTTTTATCCTGTAGGAGGAATTGGAACAATGAGTATGTTTTTAGATACTGCCAAAATTAAGGTGAAGGCAGGAAAGGGTGGCGATGGCATGGTTGCCTTCCGTCGTGAAAAGTATGTCCCTAATGGCGGACCTTGGGGAGGTGACGGGGGTCGTGGTGGCAACGTCATTTTTAAGGTTAATGAAGGTTTACGAACCTTGATGGACTTCCGTTATAATCGTCATTTCAAGGCTCAAGCCGGTGAAAAAGGGATGAATAAAGGGATGCACGGGCGTGGCGCCGAGGACTTGTATGTGGCTGTTCCTCCTGGAACAACCGTTCGTGACCTAGAGTCAGGTAAGGTCTTGGCAGACTTGATTGAACAGGATCAAGAATTTATCGTCGCCAAAGGTGGTCGCGGTGGTCGTGGGAATATCCGCTTTGCGACCCCTCGTAACCCTGCACCAGAAATTTCAGAAAACGGAGAGCCTGGCCAGGAACGGGAGTTGCTCTTGGAATTGAAAATCTTGGCGGATGTCGGCTTGGTTGGTTTCCCATCGGTTGGGAAGTCGACCCTGCTTTCAGTTATTACTGCTGCCAAACCTAAGATTGGGGCTTACCACTTTACTACCATTGTCCCTAATCTAGGAATGGTTCAAACTCCAAGTGGGGATTCCTATGCGGTCGCCGACCTGCCTGGTTTGATTGAAGGTGCTAGTCAAGGTGTTGGTCTTGGAACCCAGTTCCTTCGCCACATTGAACGGACGCGCGTGATCTGGCATGTTATTGACATGAGTGCCAGTGAGGGACGCGATCCTTATGAAGATTATTTGGCCATTAATAAGGAGTTGGAGTCCTACAATCTCCGCTTGATGGAACGCCCACAAATCATTTTGGCCAATAAGATGGATATGCCAGACAGTGAGGAAAATTTGGTGACCTTCAAGAAAAAACTAGCCGCCAACTATGACGAGTTTGATGAACTTCCAATGATTTTCCCAGTTTCCGGAATCAGTAAAAAAGGCTTGGGACCAGTCCTTGATGCCAGTGCGGATCTCTTGGCCAAAACATCTGAGTTTCTATTGTATGACAGCAATGACATGTACCAAGAAGAGGCTTACTATGGCTTTGACCAAGAAGAAGCTGCCTTTGAAATTTCACGGGATGACGATGCAACTTGGATCCTGTCTGGAGCCAAATTAGAAAAACTCTTCACTATGACCAACTTCGACCGAGATGAAGCGGTGATGAAATTTGCCCGCCAGTTGCGGGGAATGGGCGTTGATGAGGCCCTGCGGGAGCGTGGAGCCCGGGATGGTGATTTGGTTCGAATTGGCAACTTTGAATTTGAATTTGTGGATTAGGAGGAGTTTGTGGGAGATAAACCGATATCCTTTAAAGATGCAGAGGGGAATTTTGTTTCAGCCGCAGATGTCTGGACAGAAGAGAAGTTGGAAGCCCTCTTTAATACCCTAAATCCTAATCGAAAATTACGTTTGGAACGCGAAGCCAAGTAAGAGTAAAATTTGAAATAAAAGGGCCCTAGGTAGCAGATATAGGCTGTTATCTAGGGCTTTTTGCTAGGTCGATTCATTTTTTAAAAAATATTTCAAAAAACCGACAAATTCGTGACATAACTGCAACCATTTGTTATAATTGAAGCATAAAGTAACAATCATGTAACAATAATAAAAAAGTTACCTCTAGAAAGCGAGGAGGCAAGTTATGAAAGCCAAAGATTTATGGAATCCAGTTCAACGTTATTCTATTCGTAAATATAGCATCGGTGTTACTTCAATTGCGCTTGGAACTGTGCTGCTGGGAGCAGGTTCGACAGTTGCTGCAGATCAATTGTCGGTTGAAACTCCACAGCTTGCGCCGCAAAGTGAGCTTGTTGAGAACCACTCGGTTCCTTCTTTGGGAGATGTGGTTTATGCAGCGCCAGCTCAGCCACAAGCTATCTCTGTATCATTGACTGCTGACCAACTACAAGAGTTCCCAGAGCGCCCAGCTCAAGATTTGCCTGCAAGTGGTGCTTACACCTTTGCGGAAACTGTTGGTGTTAAGAATGAACTGTCCAAGGATGCGGATGTGGCCTTTTACCTCCAAGCAGGAGACCAAGTCCATTATGATCAACTCCATAATCAAGAAGGTTATCAATGGTTGTCTTATAAGTCCTATAGTGGCCAACGTCGCTACGCTCCAATAGGGGTTCAAACTGCACCAGCAGTAGCTCCTCAGCCTGAAAAAGAGCTTGAACCTGCTTTACCAACCTCAGGTACTTTCCAGTTTGATGGCCGCTATGGCATCAAAAAAGAGGCGCGTGTAGCGAGTCCTGCTGTAGCCTATTACGACAAGGGTAGCTCTGTTAACTATGACAAGGTTGTAGAATCTGATGGCTACCGTTGGCTCAGCT
>NZ_JAOBSU010000014.1:0-20782 GCF_025447695.1 Streptococcus danieliae
AATTTCAAAAAAATCCAGTTCTATCAAGCGATTGAGTTAGGTTGATTATAACATAAAGTGATAAACTCGGGATTATAGCACTTGGACCACTATTTGTCTTTATTATCTCAAAAATCTAGACACTTTTCAATCTTATGTTTCATTTTTTCTGAAAAACAGGCTCTTTCATTCCGAAAAAGCCTGTATATTTTCATTATTTACTTGTTTTTTTGAAGTAACCGTAAAGGACACCAGAGACCACCGCTCCAATTAAAATGAAGACAAGGTATAGCAGGGGATTTGAAGTAAGGGCTACAACAAAGACTCCGCCATGGGGGGCCATCAATTTGATGCTAGCCAAGCCAACCAAACCACCAGCTAGGGCAGATCCGGCTACAAAGCTTGGAATCGCCCGCGCTGGATCAGCTGCTGCAAATGGAATCGCACCTTCGGTAATAAAGGAGAGACCCATGATAATATTGGTCAAACCAGAATTCCGTTCTTCTTCAGTAAATTTGTTTTTAAAGAGTAGGGTTGCCACAAAAATCGCCAAAGGAGGAACCATACCACCGGCCATAACGGCTGCCATAACAACAGAGCCACCAGTTGCGACACTGGCTGCCAAGGTTCCAGTACCAAAGATATAGGCCGCCTTATTGAAAGGTCCTCCCATATCAATAGCCATCATACCCCCAACAACCAAACCAACAAGGACAGCTGAGCTACCAGATAAACCTTCCAAGAAGTTATTCAAACCAGTATTGATAGCCGCCATTGGGATGTTGACAAAGAGCATGAGGAAACCAGTCAAGCCAATTCCCAAGAGAGGGAAGAGCAAGATTGATTTGATTCCTTCCAAGGAACGTGGCAAGTTGGCCAAGGCTTTTTTGAGGAAATTCACCACATAACCAGCCAAGAAACCACCAACTAGGGCACCCAGGAAACCAGAAGATACACCGCTGAGGGCTAGACTCGCTTCACCACCAGCTGCGAAGGGAACGTGACCCCAGGCCGCCCCTGATGAAGCCAAGGCACCCGCCACAAATCCGGCTGCCAAGCCAGGTTTTTCCGCAATCGAATAGGCAATATAACCGGCCAAAACTGGAAGCATGAAGCCAAAGGCTGCTCCACCAATCGCCTTAAAGAGGGCCGAAATTTGATGGTAAGATCCCAGGTTGGCCAATTGATCTTGAGGAACACCTAACATTTGGTCAAAGAGGAAGGCCAGGGCAATCAGAATCCCACCACCGATCACAAATGGTAACATCTGACTCACACCACTCATCAAATGTCTGTAGAGACCAGAGCCACCTGCAGACTCAGCAGCTTTAGCTGCATCCTGGCTTGCTTCATAAACTGGTGTCACTGGATCCAAGGCTAGTTTGATCAACTCTTCTGTTTTCCGGATTCCGTCCGCTACAGGTCGATTAACCAGTGGCTTGCCTGCAAAGCGAGCCATTTCAACCGCCTTATCGGCAGCAATAATGACACCCTTGGCACGCGCAATGTCTGCATCTGATAGAGGGTTACCGACGCCACTAGCTCCATTGGTCTCAACCTTGATCCCAATACCCATTTCAGCAGCTTGTTTTTGTAGAGCTTCTTGGGCCATATAAGTATGGGCAATCCCTGTTGTACAAGCGGTTACTGCAACCAAGAAGTCCGCATCTTGATCCACCTCAGCTACCGGTGCTGCAGCAGCCTCCTCTTGCTTGTTAAACAGAGCTAATACTTGCTCAGGGCTACTTGCCTGACGCAACTGGGCTGCAAAGCCGTCTTGCAAGAGATATTTTGACAAATCAGCAAGGGCTGCCAAATGAGTATCATTTGCACCCTCTGGTGCTGCAATCATAAAGAAGAGGTCGGTTGGCTGGCCGTCCAAACTTTCATAATCCAAACCACTTGCGGATTTCGCAAAGAGGACGACTGCTTCTTTGACCGCCACATTTTTACTGTGGGGCATGGCAATCCCATCGCCCAAGCCTGTTGAGGTCTGCGCTTCACGTGCCATAATGCCATCTTTGAAGATTTGGAAGTCTGTTACATAGCCATGAGCCACCAAGGACTCAACCATCTCATCTACCGCTGCTTCCTTGCTTTGAGCTTGCAAGTCCAGCAGCATCACATCTTGCTTCAATAAATCTTGAATGTTCATCGTTTTTCTACCTCCACCTGTTGGTACATTTCTTGAATGTAGTCTGCAGTTGCTAAATCATCTGAGAAGGTTGTTGCTGTCCCACAGGCCACCCCCCATTTAAAAGCCTCCAGAGCGTCCTGTGTTTCTGCATAGGCCCCTGTAAAACCAGCGACCATGGAATCTCCTGCTCCGACGGAATTCTTGACCTCTCCTTTAATCGGTTTGGCAAAGTAGGCCTCCTCAGCCGTTACCAACAAGGCTCCATCTCCAGCCATGGAAATAATAACATGCTGGGCTCCCGCCTGGATTAATTTTCCTGCATACTCCTGAATCTCAGCCAAGTCGCTCAGCTCCCGACCATAAATAGCTCCCAATTCGTGATTATTGGGTTTAACCAAAAGTGGCTGATACTGCAAGGAATCCAGTAAGGTCTGTCCTTCAAAATCGCAGACCACTGCTGCACCGGTCTCTCGGGTAAGACCAATAAAATCGCGGTAAATTTCATTTCCGAGATTGGCTGGACTAGAGCCTGCAAAGACAACCACATCCTCAGCTCCAAGACCTGTCAGGAAACTCTTAAGTTCCGCCAAAGCTGTCGGTAAAATTTCCGGACCCGGTCCATTGATTTCGGTTTCCTGGTCAGCTTTAACCTTGACATTAATACGGGTATCCCCTGCAACTTGGACAAACTGATGGGGGATTCCTTCCTGATCCAAGACATCCGTAATAAACCGTCCGGTAAAACCACCAAGGAAGCCCGTTGCCTGATTGCTTTTCCCTAAGCGCTGCAGGATCCGACTGACATTAATGCCCTTCCCCCCTGCAAACTTATCGTCCGACTTCATCCGATTCACCTGTCCCAGCTCTAACTGGTCCAGACGGACAATAAAGTCAATGGAGGGATTAAGCGTTACTGTATAAATCATGCTGTAAGTACCTCTGTTTTCTCTTCTAATCGTTTCATCAAGGAAGATTGGGACGGTGCTATCACCAAGGTCGCAGCATCAACTCGAGCCACCTTGACAAAAGCAGTCTGATAATACTTGGACGGATCTGCCAAAACATAGACCTTTGAAGCATTCTGAAATACTGCCTTCTTCAGGGCTGCTTCCTCTGGATCAGGGGTATAGTACCAGTTCTGGTCCAAGCCATTCATCCCCATAAAAGCCCGATCAAAATTCAAAGCCTGTACCTGTTCCAAGGCTGCCGCTCCGATACAGGCATCCGTTGTTTCCTTAATCTGCCCACCAATCATCAGGGTTGGAACATGCAAGTCAACTAAACGCGCCGCATGGTGAATCGAATTGGTTACAACTCGCACCGCCTTTTGGGCCAAACCTTCCAGCAAGAAGGCCGTCGTTGTCCCCGCATCAACAAAAATGATCTCCCCATCCTGGATCTGCTGCAGGGCACAGTTGGCAATAGCCTGCTTTTCAGCCACATGTTTGATGGCTTTTTCTTGCATATTTTCTTCCTGGGATAGAAAGCGAAGATGCTCTGCTCCACCATGGACACGTTTTAACAAGCCCTGGCGCTCCAGTTCTGCTAAATCTCGCCGAATGGTTGATTCGGATGTTTGCAAGAGTTCTTGCAAATACTCCAGACTGACAAACCCCTGTCCCCGCAATTCTTCTCGAATCCGATGATGCCGTTCTTCTTTTAGGATAACAGTCCCTCCTTATGAAATCGATTACAAAAACTATTATACTCCCAATTTTTTTCAATGTCAATCAATTTCATTCAAAATCTTTCACCTTGAGGAAGCCAATTTGTCTATTTTTTTTGATTTTTGATAAAATGAAGGTAGAATCCATAGAAAATTAAAAAATAAAAGGAGATCTCATGTCTGAGATTTATGACATTACCATTATTGGCGGCGGCCCAGTTGGCCTCTTTGCCGCCTTCTACGCCAACCTTCGAGAAGCCAAGGTGAAACTAATTGATTCCTTGGAACAACTAGGCGGGCAACCTGCCATCCTCTACCCAGAAAAAACGATTCTCGACCTCCCGGGCTTTCCCTCCATTACGGGTCAAGGCTTGACCGATAACCTGCTAGAACAACTACATACCTTTGAAACAAGGATTTGTTTAGACGAGACCCTACTTGAGATGGAACAGCTCGATGGCCACTATCGCTTGGTGACCTCCAAAGGAGACCACCTGTCAAAAACAGTCATTATTGCAATGGGTGGAGGAGCCTTCAAAGCTCGTCCACTCGAACTTGACGGTGCCGATCAATACGACAATATCCATTACCATGTTCAAAACATGGAACAATTCCGAGATCAAAAAATCGCTATCCTCGGTGGTGGCGATTCCGCAGTCGACTGGGCACTGGCTTTTGAAAAAATTGCTAACACAACCTTAATTCATCGCCGGGACAACTTCCGGGCCTTGGAACACTCAGTCTCTGACCTCAAGGCTTCTACGGTTAGGATCCAAACCCCTTATATCCCATGTAGTCTTATCGGGCAAGACAAAACCGTTAGCCACCTCGAAATTACCCACACTAAAACAAAAGAAGTAGAACAGCTTGAAGTGGACCATATTTTCGTCAACTATGGTTTCAAATCCTCCATTGGCAATTTAAAAACCTGGGGGCTCGACTTGGAACGCCAGAAAATCTTGGTCAATAGCAAGCTCGAAACCAATCTACCAGGGATCTATGCCATCGGTGATTGCTGCACCTATCCCGGAAAGGCAGCCATGATTGCCACCGGCTTCGGTGAAGCTCCTACTGCCGTCAACAACGCCGTCCACTTCATCGACCCAAAACAAAAAATTCAACCCAAACACTCTACAAGTATCTAATACAAGCCCTAACCCAGACAAAAAACGACCTAAGATTACATCATCCGAGGTCGTTTTTTATGCCAATACTTTTTCTATTGGCTCTATAATTTCTGTTGAAAAGTGCAAGTATCAGAGACACCTATTGTCAAGCCATTACCGTGTTGCACTTGACCTGACAATTCACGATTTAATTTTAAAGTGGGAATAGTATAAATTCTAATGCTCTTTCAGCAAACTACTCCAGTTCCGAGAAACTGACCGCAAAATACTCTTCCACCTCTTGTTGGGTTCCCATTTTCTGATGATAGGAGTCCAAGTAATGAACGTCATTGCTAAGCCGGATACCTGTTTTCAATAAATGCTGGTAGAAATCCAAATAGGGGATGTCGGCCTCGACAGCGCGTTTGATTTCCAAATCAACATCATAGGCGACCTTGCGAAAATCAATCTGAGCCAGACCGGTTTCATCGATTTCCAGCAAGAGGTACTGGGCCCGCAAATCTTGGCGGAGCTGCTTCCAAGGGAAATAGGGCTGGCCAATCGATCCCGGATTTAGGACTAGTTGGCCTTGCGGTGTATAAAGTAGCTGTTGGATATGACTATGGGCAAAAATTGCCACATCAGCCTCATCCTCTGCAAAGAGCGCTTCTAGGTCAGCCTGTTCAAAAGGCGGAACCAGCTCCCGTCCCCAATTTTTCTGAGGTAGGTGATGGGCAAGATTAAAGCGAAGTGGACCGACCTTACGGTGGTGGTAAATCGGACGCGCTTTCATGTCCTGCCGTATAGCATTCGTCAAAAATAGATCCAGGTGCTGACTCTGCCGGTAGACAAACAAATCCAAGGGTTTGTTACGGGGATAACGACCTGCTCTCGCCGCTAGATAGGAATCTTCCCAATTTCCGCGTAAGCGAGTGGTGTAAGGGAGACTGTCCAGAATTTGTAAAATTTCCAGGTGGGAAGGTCCTGGCATCAGTTCATCACCCATAAGCCAGTATTCCTCAACCCCTAACTGGTCTGCATCGGCCAAGACCGCCTCCAGAGCTGTCAAATTGCCATGAATATCCCCTAAGACAGCTAGTTTCATTCAGGTATTTCCTCCGCGATCTTATTCAATTTGCGTAAGCGGTGGTTGAGGCCGCTTTTGGTCAGAGGCGTGGACAGGCTGTCAGCTAGTTCTTGGAGGGAATACTCGGGATGGGCAATCCGCGAGCGGGCTACCTCCTGTAATTCTGGGCTCAGAGTCTCTAGGCCGACATGGTCGATAATTTTACTGATATTGTTAATGGTTTTCATGCTAGCCTTGACGGTTCGGGCAATGTTGGCGGTTTCTGCGTTATTGGCGCGGTTGAGATCATTGCGGGTTTCCCGCATCAGCTTGATTTCTCCCAGTTGCTCCATCGCTTCCAGGGCCCCAATAATAATGAGAAAATCCATTAGGTCTTCCGCCCGCTGAATATAGGTGATCGCCCCTCTTTTTCGTTCTAACACCTTCGCATCTAAAAGAAAATCTTGCATGAGTTGCCGCAAATCCTGGGCATGATCAACATAAACAGATGCAATCTCCAGCTGGTACTGACCGGAATCAGGATCCCGCATGCTTCCGCTGGCTAGGAAGGCGCCACGTAAATAGGCCCGCGCGGCATTATCATGGTCCATGATTGAAACCGGGAGGCCTGTTTCCTGTTCAAAAAAGGCAGGAGAGAGGCCTAGGATATCCAATAACTCTTTGACCCCATGGTCCATAAAAACTGTATAGACACGATTTTTACGAAGATTGGTTTTCTGATGGTGGCGAATGTCAGACCGAATATCAAACCATTCTAAAAGAAACTCATAGATAAACCGAGCGATCTTGGCATTTTCCGTTGACACCGACAAGGTCAAGCCCTCGCGGCTTAGTCCCAAGCTACCCGACAGCTTAATCAGAGCTGCCAATTCAGCTGGATGACGATCAGAGAGGGCAAGAATTTCCTCCTTAATAGTAGTCGTAAAACTCATAACTGACCCTCCTTTCTCTAATGCTTGTGACTGGTTAATTTCATGATTTCTTCAACAACCAGATCGCCATCATGAAAGGCGCCTTTTTTTTCTAATAGTAGAAAATTCGAAGAGATCACACGTGGAACCTGACTAGCCAGCGCTGCAAAATCATGTTCCACCTGCACCAGGTACTCGTCAAATTCATGGTCATTCATGTATTCCTGAGGAACCTGGTCGACATTGACCAAAACGGTATCAATAAACGGCTGTCCCAAATGCTGGTGGAGAACACGAACATGTTGGGCATCCGTAAAATGTTCCGTCTCCCCCTTTTGGGTCATAATATTACAGATATAGACCGTTTCTGCCTTGGTTTCTAGCAAGGCTTGGCCAATCTCCTCAATCATCAGATTAGGCAAAATTGAAGTAAAGAGGGAACCTGGACCCAGAATCACCATATCGCTGTCAAGAATGGCCTGAACAACATTACGGCTAGCCTGGGGCTTAGAATCATCATAGGTATTGGTCACATAGACCTGATCAATCATGCCCCGATGTTTGGCAATATGGCTTTCACCAGCCACCTCTGTCCCATCTTCAAAAACCGCATGCAGGGTTAAGGGACGCTCACTGGAAGGATAAATTTTTCCCGTTGTATGCAGCAATTTTGTTAAAAGCTGCATGGCATGGTAGGTCGAGCCCTGCATCTCGGCAATCCCCGCAATGATTAAATTGCCCAAGGGATGACCAGCAAAGGGACCATCGTCCTCTGCAAACCGGTACTGGAAAATTTTTTCATACAATTTGGGCATATCCGACATAGCTAAGAGGACATTGCGGAGATCCCCTGGCGGGGTTAGCTGCATGTCTTCCCGCAATTTGCCAGAACTACCGCCATCGTCAGCAACGGTGACCACTGCTGTTATGTCCACATCTTGTTTGCGAAGGCTGTTGAGAATCACTGAAATCCCAGTCCCGCCTCCGATCACTGTAATTCGCTTTTTCCTCATGAACGGTTGACAGTTTCCTTTCTGCGATCCTTGTCCCGATGGCTGACGCGGACATTCCAATTTTTAGCCAAATCATCCGCCAAACGACGGGCAAAGGCGACACTACGGTGCTGACCACCGGTACAACCAATGGCAATGGTCAAAACTGACTTGCCTTCCTTCTGGTAACCCGGCAAAATCGGATTGAGAAGATTGAGGAGATTTTGGTAGAAGTCCTCAGACTCCGCTTGTTCCATCACATAATCGTAAACAGCTGGATTTAAGCCAGTTTGATTGCGAAGTTCCACTTGGTAATAGGGATTGGGTAAAAATCGTACATCAAAGGCCAAGTCGGCATCCATGGGCAAGCCATATTTAAAACCGAAACTCATAACTTCAATGCGGAAGGCTTGTTCAAAATCTTGATCGGCAAAATGCTGGGCCAAGAGTTTCCGCAATTCCCGTGGTGTCAACTCGGTCGTATCCACTACGTTTTGGCTCATGCTCTTAAGCGGAACCAAGAGCTCCCGCTCCCGCTTAATTCCATCCATGATACGACCATCGGCTGCTAGCGGATGACTACGGCGGGTTTCCTTGTAACGAGCTACCAGCTCCTTGTCGGCTGCATCTAAAAAGAGGATTTTAAAATCCAAGTCGTCTCGGTTTTCCAGCTCATCCAAAACTTCCTGAATATCCTTAAAAAAAGACCGACTCCGCATATCAATGACTAAAGCCATCCGCTTATGCTCAGCAGAACCATCAACTAGGCTCAAGAGCTTGGGCAACAAGGCTGGCGGCATATTGTCGATGGTAAAGTAACCTAGATCCTCAAAGGATTGGATGGCAACTGTTTTTCCAGCCCCACTCATTCCAGTCACAACAACCAGTTGCAATTTCTCGTTCATCATCAGCATCTCCTATTTAAAAACAAGGCGTGGACTTCCGTCCACGCCTCCTCTGTAATCCTTCTTGTTATGGACGTAGACGGTGTAGCATCCGTGGGAATGGGATCGCTTCACGAATGTGTTTAGTACCAGCTACAAAGGTTACCATCCGCTCAATTCCAATTCCGAAACCTCCGTGGGGAACAGAACCATATTTGCGGAGATCTAGGTAAAATTCGTATTCTGATTTATCCATTCCGAGTTCATCCATTTTGGCAACCAAGTCTGCATAATCATCCTCACGAATAGAGCCTCCGATGATCTCTCCATATCCTTCTGGAGCCAGCAAATCCGCACATAGTACACGTTCTGGATTTCCCGGAACAGGCTTCATGTAGAAGGCCTTGATAGCTGCTGGATAGTTGGTTACAAAGGTTGGCACTCCGAAGTGATTGGAAATCCAGGTTTCATGAGGAGATCCAAAATCATCGCCATGCTCAAGGTGTTCGTAGTCTGTGTCTGCGTCTTGTTCATGGGCTTGAAGTAAGTCGATAGCCTCGTCATAGCTAATCCGTTTGAAAGGTTCAGCGATGTAGGACTTCAACAGCTCAACATCTCGTTCCAAGATTTCCAAGGCTTGTGGTGCTCGATCCAAGACACCCTGAATCAAAGCCTTGACATAGGCCTCTTGTAAATCAAGGGATTCCTCATGAGAAAGGAAAGAGTACTCCGCATCCATCATCCAAAACTCAGTCAGGTGGCGGCGGGTTTTGGATTTTTCTGCCCGGAACACAGGACCAAAGTCAAAGACCCGTCCCAGAGCCATGGCCCCCGCTTCTAGGTAAAGCTGACCAGACTGACTCAAATAGGCGGTGTTACCAAAATAGTCTGTTTCAAACAATTCTGTTGAGTCTTCTGCCGCATTGCCGGACAAGATTGGACTATCAAACTTGATAAAGCCATTTTGATCGAAAAATTCATAGGTCGCATAGATAATGGCATTCCGAATTTGCATGATAGCCATTTGTTTACGCGAACGCAACCACAAATGACGGTGGTCCATCAAAAAGTCTGTTCCATGCTCTTTGGGTGTGATTGGGTAATCAACAGAGTGACCAATCACCTGAAGGTCTGTGATATCTAACTCATAACCGAACTTCGACCGCTCGTCTTCCTTCACAATCCCTTTTACTTCAACAGAAGTTTCCTGACTGAGTTTTTTGATGGTTTCAAATTTAGCAGCCCCTTCTGTTTC
Organism: Streptococcus danieliae; assembly: GCF_025447695.1. Taxonomy (NCBI): domain Bacteria; kingdom Bacillati; phylum Bacillota; class Bacilli; order Lactobacillales; family Streptococcaceae; genus Streptococcus; species Streptococcus danieliae. The sequence continues at coordinate 10,018 of NZ_JAOBSU010000014.1, forward strand.
GCCAAATTTTTCAAGGAAATTTGGTTTAAAGGCAACCGCTTGGAAATAAGCCGTTCCGTCCCGTAATTGCAAAAAGGCAATTTTCCCTTTTCCGGATTTATTGGCAACCCAGGCACCAATGGTTACTTCTTGACCAACATGGTCTTTAACATCACGAATTGATACAAATTTCTTTGACATAAACTTTCCTTTACATATTCATATAATTTTCTAGGCGTAGAATGGCTTCTTTTAAAGTATCCAAATCGGTCGCATAACTCATGCGAACATGATGGGGACTGCCAAAAGCATCGCCGGCGACTAGGGCTAGACCAACCTGTTCCAAAATGTCATTGGTAAAAGCGGCAACCTCGGTAAAGCCTTTACGTTTCATGGCTTCTTCCACATTGGGAAAGAGATAAAAGGCACCCTGGGGTTTATCTGCTCGGAAGCCCGGAACCTGATTGAGCAATGGATAAATGGTATTGAGGCGTTCCTCAAAGGCCAAACGCATTTCCTCAGCTGCCTTGTGGCCATTCTTCAAGGCAGCAATAGCAGCATACTGGGCCACCGTTGTTGGATTTGAGGTCAACTGGCTAGTTAGTTGCGCCATAGCCTGGATAATTTCCTGAGGGCCAACGGCAAAGCCAATCCGCCAACCAGTCATGGCGTAGGTTTTGGACACTCCTGTAATCACCACCGTCTGGTTCCGAATCTCTGGAGACAAACTGGAAATCGATACAAATTCTGCTTGATTATAGACCAAGTGACCATAAATATCATCTGCTAGAACCAAAACATTACGGTCGATAGCCCAGGCTGCCAGGGCTTCTAATTCTTCGCGAGTGTAGAGATTTCCTGTAGGATTGGAGGGATTATTGAGAAGTAAAACCTTAACACGAGGATTCCACAGTTCTTCCAACTGATCTGCATTGATTTTGAAGTTCTTAGCTTCCGCCCCCTCTACAAAGACTGGCTCTCCTTGAGCCAACTTCACCTGCTCTACATAAGAAACCCAGTAAGGAGTCGGAATCAGAACCTGATCTCCAGGATTTAACACGGCCAAGAAGAAAGCTGCTAGGGCCAGCTTAGCCCCAGTTGTAACTAGGATTTGTGAAGCTTGAACCTCATAGCCATAATAATCGACCATGTAGTCCTGCACCGCTTCTTTTAAAGCTGGTAAACCCGAACTAGCTGTATAAAAAGAGGCCTGGCCGGAATCAATCGCGGCCTTAGCCGCTTGGGAAATCACTGCAGGAGTTGTAAAATCAGGTTCTCCCAGGGTCAGTGATAAAATATCCCGCCCCTCTGCGGCTAGGGCCTTGGCCTTGGCCGCAGCAGCTAGGGTTGCACTTTCTTCCATAAATTTTACACGATCTGCTAACATAAGGCTCACTCTTTTCTGATTAGTTTCTTGTCCTTAAAGTCGATGAGGTAATAGTCGGTTCCAGAGCGAACCTCCCAAACAACCTTGTCCTGATCATAGCCCAACCGACTGGCCTGGATGGGAGCACCCCCAGCTGCTTCCGCCGTTAGTGCTTCCGCTTCCTGACGGCTGGCTCCCTGGGTCAAATCAACCAAGGCGACCTGCTCCTGCTGGGTATTTAAAATCAAGGCCCGATCTTTGGTAAAAACAGTGGTATAGGAATTTTGACCATTAAAAATCTCCACTGCATCAACTTCCGTAAAACCTGCTAATTCCTGAGCCCGCAACTGGGCATTTGCAAGGCGCACATCCTGGGTTTTGGTTCCCAGATCAATCAGGTAAAGGCTGGAAAAGCAGATCAGCGACAGGACCACAAAAATCCCGAGGATAAACTGCCCTTTGGGAAAATAGGGCTCTAAATAGACTATTTTTTTCACCTATTCATTATACCGTTTTTTAGGCTAGATTGCTATAGATTCGCCAACGGCTTTTAATTGTACTAATTAGTTGTTTTTTGCTAGAATAGGCTCATGAAAGAATTATTTGAAAAAGAAGCTTTAGATTTAAAAACCATGATTGTGTTCCGAAAGGCTGATCGCTCCATCCGCTGTTTGGAACAAAAAGCAGCGCGTGACCACAATCTCACCCCCAGCCAGTTCTCAGTCCTCGATACTCTCTATGCTAAAGGAAAAATGCGGATCCAAGATTTAACCGATCGCATGCTGGCAACTTCTGGGAATATGACCGTGATTATCCGTAATATGGAAAGAGATGGTCTCATTACCCGTGTTTGCGATCCCTCGGATCGCCGGTCCTTTCTGATTGAATTGACCGCCCTAGGAAGGGAAACGATTGAAGCCATTTATCCAGAGCATGTCGCCTATGTCAAGGAAGCTCTTTCGGTTTTGGACCAACAGGATAAAGAGGATTTAATTCGGATTTTGAAAAAATTTAAAAATTTGAGCTAAATTGTTGCTAATTAGTAATAAGTGTTCTACACTAGCACTTGTAAAGAAAAGGAGAACAAGAAATGAAAAACATTCTATTTATCGTCGGATCTCTACGTGAAGGATCGTTTAACAAACAAATGGCTACTGCTGCTGAGCAAGCATTAGCTGGTAAAGCGACTGTTAGCTACCTCGACTGGAAAGATGTTCCTGTCTTCTCACAAGATTTAGAAGTTCCAACACCTGCTCCTGTTGCGGCTGTCCGTGAAGCTATCCAAGCTGCAGATGCGATCTGGATCTTCTCACCAGTCTACAACTTCTCAATTCCAGGTTCTGTTAAAAACTTGTTAGACTGGGTTAGCCGTGCCTTGGACCTATCTGATACAACTGGAGCTTCTGCCTTGCAAGACAAGGTTTCAACAGTCTCCCTCGTTGCTAATGGTGGACACGAGCAAGCTGCTGAAGTCTACCGCAACTTGATGCCATTTATCCGTACAAAATTTGTGGACCAAATCACAACTTCACGCGTCAACGACTCAGCTTGGGTAGACGGTACTTTCGTCCCATCTGAAGAAGTTTTGGCTGACTTGAACAAGCAAGCTGAAGCCCTCTTGGAAGCTCTTAACTAAAATATTTCCAGTCACTTAAAAACCTTTGCAGGTGATCTGCAAAGGTTTTTTGACGTATTCTGGTCTCGGATCTACAAAGAAGCCTTGTTCCTGCAGAGCAGCCAGTGTTTCAGCGCGTTTGGCAGGGGAGGTTGCCATTTCCCGACTGACTTTTGTGGTAAAGGCTTCAAGGCGGTGGTTAGAGGAGCGTAGGTCATAGTATTGCTCAATAGTCTGGTCATATTCCTTTAAAGCTGCCACCGGATGTTCCAGTTCCTGATAAACATTTTCCATATGGACAATTTCCTTGGGCAGGTGGGGTTTCTTATCTGAAACTTGACCTGGCCAGCAACTGGCAGAGCCCTTTGGGATCGTTCAGAATACTGCCCAAGTAGACTGTTCCTACGACCATGTTTTGCGCTGCAATCAACGCATCCGAAAAAGCGGCTAAAAAGCGTTCCGGACTTCATTGCACCAAGGCTGGAGCTCCCTGCTCTTATGCCAGCTTGGTATTTCGGGCCTGATCGACTAAGAATACGAAGAGATGCGGAGCACTTGCGATATACTCCTGCTGGCCGATCTTCGCCAACTCCTGCTTTAATTCTGGATCTGTGATACTCAAAATCGAGTAGGACTGCCGAAAATTACTCGTGGGTGCTTGCTGTGCAACCTCTACCAACAGGTCGACTTCCGCTTTGGTTAGCTCCTGCTTTTGAAAGTTGCGAATACTCCGATGGTTTAATTGCGTTTGAATCGTTTCGTTCATCACTTCTCCTATCCTTCTCGGACAAAAATCCACTCTTTAACATCCGATAGGCCTGCCTGATAAGTAAAACCGGCAATCGTCCGTGTCTTCAGTTCCTCCAACGCTTGAATCGGCGTTTCCGCTAGGCTTTGGATAAGCAGTCCCCGGCCCTTTTTGGAGATGGTGGAGTGTGTTTTGAGGACGCCACCCTTGTTTTCTTTAAATTGAATACGGATAAAATTCTCTCTGACTTCCTTGGAGAATACCTGCTCAAATTCTGACGAGAGCAGTGAAAGAACGGGATCACTGCCAATCGCAGCATCAAAATGGGGGCGCCAGAATTGGCTCAGGCTTTGTCCCTCCACTTGAAGAGGGACTTGAAAATCCAGGCGGTGAGGAGCCATGGGAGTTAAAATGGGCACGCAACCATACAAGCTGGAGGTAATCCAAACTTGATTCCAAAAAGAATTGTCGACCTGAGTTCGGTCGATTTGCCGATACATCAGACCATTAAAAAGTTGGAGGGCCGGTTTAGTCTGAGCTTGACCGTCTCTCAAAGCTTGAAAACGCTCCTCTTCTTCCCTAGCTTTATCTTCCTTCAATTTGAAAAAAGTCGACCAATTTTCAACTTCTTCCAGAGCCTGGAGCACTGTCTGACCAGCAGGCGACAGAGGCTCTCCTGAAACAAAGATCCCCTTTAAGTCCAGCTCCTTGGCGGTAGGCAGTAAAATTTTCATCATCTTCCTTTCCAAAGTCAAATCTCCTCCGATGAGTTGGTAGGATTTGACTAGATGCTTCAAGATTTCCTCTAAGGAGTAACTCCCATCCAGAGGAAAACTAATCCAGTATTTCTTATTCATATGGTAGCCCGGATAAGCAAGACCAGATTCTACCAGGCTTGCAACCTGGTCCGATTTAAGGCTTAGAAGCGTCACTGACCCCTGTTTACGAGCATCGATTTTCTGCCAATCAACTTCCTGTATGACCCCAAACCAGGTTTGTTTGCTGCCATAGCGAAAAACCGCAGCCTTGGGGAGCTTTTTCCAAAGAAAGGCCAGCTCCCAGCCCCAACGAGCTTTAACTAAATCCAATAAAGACTCGGCCTGAGCCGAAAATAATCGCTGGGGCTGACTAATTTGACCCTCTATCTGGCTTAGTTTTTCCCAAAGGAGCTTCCGAACCTGGCCCACATAGGCCCCTTTGGCTGACGGAAGAAAGGCCAGCTGGTAGTCTGCTTCAGCGACCGGATCCCACAAGCGAATATCCATCTCTTGCTGCTCAGGATTCCACTGGAGCTGAAGTTCGAGGTCTAGTTCATCCAAACCTTCTTGATACTGGTAAAGCTTTCCTTGCTGGACAAAGCCGGCAGCCACCAGTCGCTCTGCAAACACAGGGTTTTGAAAAAAATTTCTCCGCCAATCCATTAACCAACAATCCTCGTTCCATGAAGTTGCGTGACACCAAAGCGTTGGGCAATTTGGTCACGGTTATCCAGGGTTATCCCACCCCCTAGAATGATATCAATCTTACCCGCGGCGCGGGCGATGATCCGGTCCAGGTAATCCGCATAAGTATACAGATCCTGCTCCAGCGGACCACCATGGGTCAGAATTCGCTGGAAACCAGCTTGGGCTAGCCAATCCAGAGCTTCCAAGCGCTGCTCCCAAGGAATCTGGTCAAAAGCCATATGAAAAACAGCTTCCCCATCCCCGACTTCTGCCAGCAGCCTGTATAAGTTTTCCTGATCCAAACTCCCATCTTCCAGTAATACTCCAAAAACAAAGGACGAAACACCCATTTCCTTGGCTTGTTTGATCTGTGCCACCATCAGCTCCACCTCCGCACCACTATAAACAAAGTTCCCAGCTCTGGGACGAATCATTAGAACCAAAGGCAGGCCCAAGGTCAAGGCCTCTTGAATCATGTCCGGACCCGGTGTGAGACCACCGACAGACAAATCATCACATAGTTCCACACGTCCCGCACCAGCTGCTAAGGCCCGAGGTAGTGCCTCTAGACTTTCTGCACAAAATTCGTATAACATTCCTTCCCCCACATTTTCTTCTTATTTTATTATACAAGTTCTACCAGTACTTGTGTAGTCTATTTCTCCGACAACCTATAACTGATTCTTTTCCTAAAAAATTATTGACTTTCAAGCTAGCAGGGTTTATAATGTAAGCGGATACAAATCGAAAGGACGCTCTTATGAATCAAAAATCAAAGAAATGGACTGCTATTCTTCTCATTTTCGCAGCCAGTGCTACTCTTCCTAATATACGAGCTTTCTTAATCCTCGCCGGCTTAATAGGTGGACTCTATTTTGCTTTTTGGAAAAAAACACCCCAACTCCGTAATCAAGCACTAGGAGTTGCAACCATCGGCATCCTGGCTGGATTAGTAGCTCCAAGCGAGCAAACCTCTCAAACCAACCAGATCCAGCAGGAACTAACCGCGACTCAGACACAACTAAACAAAACCAAACAAGAGCTCCAAAAAGCTAAAGCTGAAGCTGACAAGGTCAAGGCTGATCTCAAAAAAGAAACGGACAAAAATCAGAAAAAAGAACAGGCTGAGAAAAAGAAAAAGGAACAGGAAAAAGCTGAACAAGAAAAGACCCAAAAAGAACAAGCTGAAAAACAGAAAGCTGAAGAAGAACAAAAACGAAAAGCCGAGGAAGAACAGAGAGCCCAAGAAGCTGAACAAGTTCGGAGCCAGGCCGATCAAGCTGTACAAACCTTGGAACAAAATCAGATTCTTGAAAACATTGGCCAAGCTCAAGCTGCCGTTGATGCGGTTGGCGATCCTAAGCAAAAGGCCGATTTCCAACACCGGATTGAACTGGTAAGAGGAGCCATCCAGGCCCGTCAGGAAGAAGCCAATCGACTCGCCCAAGAACAACAGCAGGCTCAGCAACAAGCCCAAGCCGCCCAAACAGCACAATACTTCCCCAACTGTAGTGCCGCCAGAGCAGCTGGTGCCGCTCCAGTCTACCGTGGCAACCCCGGCTACGGTTCTCACCTGGATCGCGATGGTGATGGAATCGGTTGCGAGCGTTGAGCACAAACTAAGAAACCCAGATCATTCGACCTGGGTTTCTGTGCTTATTTTTCTTTGTTACAGATACGTTTTTCCCAATAAGGGACATCGGCAATCCCCATTTCAAATGGATTGAAGTCGGGATTTTTCCCCTCTTGCCTCTGTTGTTCATAATCTTTCAAAAGTTTAAAGGCTAGCGGAGATAAGAAGAGAATAGCTGTGATATTAAGCCAAACTGTGATCCCACTCGCAATTTCTCCCATGGTCCAAGCCATTTGGCTAGAAGCAACACCGGAGTAAATCAACATACCAACCATTAATACTTGCATGACTCTTAGGGCGAGGGTCAATTTGTCCCCCTTCAACAAATAACGCAAATTGGTCTCGGCAATATAGTAGTAACTCATCAGCGTTGTAAAGGCAAAGAAGACCAAAGCAAAGGCCACAAAGATAGGACCAAAAGAACCTAGAACGGTCGAAAGGGCGGTTTGTGTATACAAGGCACCAGCACTATCCGAATCCGTATTGGCCAAATGCGCCACAACTGGATTTTGATTGGCATCAAAGACATTATAAGAGTTGGTTAGTAAGATAACCAAGGCTGTCCCTGTGCAGACAAAAAGGGTATCAATATAAACAGAGAAAGCCTGAACCAAGCCTTGTTTCACCGGATGTGAGATCTGGGCAGAAGCTGCAGCCGCTACCTGAGAACCTTGCCCAGCTTCATTCGAATACACACCCCGTTTGACACCATAAGAAATAGCTGCACCGACAAGACCACCAAAGACCGCTTCCATCCCAAAGGCTGCTTTAAAAATTAATTGGAAAACAGGGATTACCTGATCCAAATTCGCAATCACGATGACAAAAACCATCAGCAGGTAAACTCCCGCCATAAAAGGGACAATGATCTCGGCAATTTTGGCAATCCGTTGAATCCCTCCTAGGACAATCAAGAGGAGCGCTCCAACTACGAGTAGGGTTGATACAAGAGGCGGTACACTCAAGGCATTGTGCATCGCAACACTAATTCCATTCACTTGAATTCCAGACATTAGAAAGGCAAAGGAAAAAGCAAGAATAAGGGCCATCCCCATTGCCAGTTTTTTCAATTTCAGCCCTTTTTCAATATAGTAGGCTGGTCCTCCATAAAACTGACCATCAACTTCCTCTTTGTAAACCTGACCGAGAGTTGTTTCAACAAAGGCAGAACCAGCTCCAACAAAGGCAATCACCCACATCCAAAAAACAGCTCCCGGACCACCAAAAGCAATCGCTGAAGCAACCCCCGCAATATTTCCGGTTCCGACACGACCAGAAAGAGCTACCGACAAAGCTTGGAAGGACGAAATCCCTTGACTGTCCTCAGGTTTTTCAAACATCAAGCGAAGCATTTCCGGTATCATCCGGATTTGCACAAATTTCGTTCGAATCGTAAAATACAAGCCTGCTCCAATCAGGAATGCCAAGAGGGCTGGACTCCAAATCCAGTCCGAGAGTGTTTTAACAATATCCATCTATCAATAATCCTTTCTAAGCTGCCCCAAGGTCTTCTCAAAAATGTCCGGAAGCGGAGCTGTAAATACCATGGTATCACCTGTACTTGGATGGGTAAAACCAAGTTGGGCAGCATGGAGAAATTGACCCCGACCCTTCAAGGTCTTTTTGGGACCATAAAGTGGGTCCCCTGCCAGCGGATGGCCGATGTAGGCCATATGAACGCGAATCTGATGCGTCCGACCAGTTTCTAGCTGCAATTCCACCAGACTATAATCCCCAAACCGCTCCAACACAGTAAAACGTGTGAGGGCTGGTTTTCCATTCGCTTGAACAGCCTGTTTCTTACGGTCTTTATCACTCCGACCGATTGGCGCTTCAATAATACCCTTATCACTCGGTAAATTACCGTGCACTAAAGCCAGGTATTTCCGCAGTGATTTTTTTTCTTTCAATTCTTGGGCCAATTTTTCATGGGCCTGATCATTTTTGGCAATCATTAGCAGACCTGAGGTGTCCTTGTCAATCCGGTGGACAATCCCCGGACGCAGAACACCATTAATCCCCGATAAATCCTTAACGTGGAACAAAAGAGCATTGACCAGGGTTCCACTCGGATGACCAGGGCTAGGATGGACTACCATCCCCTGGGCCTTATTGACTACGGCCACATCTTGGTCTTGGTAGACCAGCTCCAGCGGCAAATCCTCAGCCTGAATATCCAAAACTTCCGGTTCTGGAAGCTGGTAGGAAATGATATCCCCTTCCACGACCGTATACCGCGGCTTTTTAGCCAGACCATTGACTCGAACGAGGCCCGCCTTGATTTGCTCATTGGCTAGGCTTCTAGAAAGTTCCGTGTTGTCAGCCAACACCTTGTCCAAGCGCTCTCCGCCTGTTTTTACCTTAAACTCCATCCTCATCCTCCCTTAAGAGATCCAAAATTAAAATAACAACTCCGACTGTTAAATAAGAATCGGCCAAGTTAAAAACGGCGAAGTCAATAAAGGTGAGCTGGAACATGTCCACCACAAAGCCCTGACTGGCACGGTCAATAAAGTTCCCAATGCCCCCAGCCATAATCAAGGCCAGGCCGACCTGACGTTCCCATTGACTGGACTTGGCCTTAATAAAGCAATAGGCAGCTACTACCATGGCTAGGAAGGTTGTTAGAAAGAAAAACCAAACCTGTCCCTGGAGGATTGAAAAGGCAGCCCCCCTGTTTTGGAGATAGGTCAAATCCATAATGCCTGGCCAAAAGGTCAGCTGCTCGCCTAGCGCAATGTGGTCCACCACCCAAGACTTAAGAAGTTGATCTCCCAAAATCAAGGCTAAACCAAGTACCAATAGTATCATTTTTCTAGACATAACCAATCTCCTCTGCTGCTTCGACAAGCAACTCCAAAAAATCTTGGGCAATCGCTGAAAGCTCACTACCAGCTCGAAAGGCACAAACCATTGTATTCTTACGCCCCTCCTTAACCGGTAAGGCTAGAATCCCTGGACTAACCTCCTGATCTAAAAAGCCCGATCCCGTCGCATAGCCATGCGTCCGCTTTAAAAGACCATTCAAGGTCGCCCGATCCGTCACCTCATACAGAACAGGACTAATCGAGGTATCGAAAAAGTTCTCCGAATAATAGAGATACTCATCCTTCTCCTGGGTAAAACGAACGGTCGGATAAATCTCCAAGTCGGACATGGAAATTTCCCCCTTCTCCACCAAGGGATGAGTCTCTGCTAGATAAATGTGGGTTGGAAATGAAAATAAGGTTTGTATTTCCAAATCCATTTGCTGCAACTTTTGCTGAATCCCCTTTTCATTCTGACTATTTAAATAAAACAGGCCAATCTCACTGTGCCCCTTATAGACCTCATCCAAAATCTGCAAGGTCGTTGATTCAAACAGCCGGAAATCCTTGTGCTCTGGCCACAGCTTAGCCAACTTGGTTAAAATATCTGGCAAAAAATCATAGTGCTGACCAGCAACAGAAAATTCACTAGACTCCTCCGTCGCCTGGTACTGATTTTCTAAAACATCAAACTCCTGAACCAGACTCTTAGCCTTCTCATAAAAAGGCATTCCCCTCTGGGTTAAGAAGGTTCCTGAATTGGTCCGGTTAAAAATCTTAAAGCCCAGCTCCTGCTCCAAATCCCTGATCGACATGGACAAACTCGGCTGACTGATGTAGAGCTTCTCCGCCGCCTCTCGAAAAGTACCACTATTGGCTAAAGCCACTACATTCCGCAATTGTTGAATATTCATATTCCTACCTGTTTCAAAAAAACTTCCTTTTATTGTATACTAAAAATCCACCGAGGTACAGTATTTTCTTAAGGGCACCTCTAAAAACTCATACTTATTGTCGCCTTATTTCAAATAAGGGCACCTCTAAAAACTCATACTTATTGACGCCTTATTTAAAATAAGTAGGTATTCCTATTTGGTAGTGCGGACGTGAGCAGCCTCCTTCGGAGTCTCATCACTAAATTTTGAGCCAAGGTCTCAAAATCTCCGCCATCT
>NZ_JAOBSU010000150.1:0-2777 GCF_025447695.1 Streptococcus danieliae
AAATCAAAAACTTCTAGAAACATTGATCTATCAGGGTTTCTAGAAGTTTTTTTAGTTATCTATGAATAATTCGGGGTCAGGTGATTCCTAATGGCTTAAATTGGGAGGACTGGCGGCAGTTCCAGATAAGAGAGGCTCGTCAGAACCCACGAATAGGAGCGGTTCTTCGCTGGACACCCCTAAAAAATGTCTTAGAATTGCTGTTTATCCATGCTGCCTTGTGCAGACAAGGTTATCCTGTAACGCTGGTCATTCTAGGAGCTGTTGAAGATACAACCTACTGGGACGTTTGCCAGAGAGCAATCCAGCGCTGGGAGATTCCAAATGTTGAAATTTTGGGTCACTGTTCCGTCCAGGAGCATTTGCCAGATTGGACCTGCTTGCTTTTGCCGTCCTTGTCAGAAGGACAGCCCTTGGCTATTCTTGAAGCGATGGCTGCCGGTCTTCCTTGTGTAGTCAGTGATGTTGGCTCCTGTCGCCAGTTGCTTGGCCAAGGGGTGGAGGGAATGGAAGTTGCCGGATTTTGTATCCGACCAGGGGATCGAGCTGGATTTATTGCGGCTTTGAGACAGATTTTGGACAATCCAGAATTGGGGATTGAGATGGGACAGGCAGGTCGGCGTCGGGTTCAAGCCTGCTACCAACAGGAGCAGGTTCTAGCAGCCTATCAAAAAATCTATGAGGTGGAGTGAGTATGCGGAAGATTTGTAGCCAGGGATTGCGTGCTATGCAGCTCCTACTAGTTCTTTATGGGAGTTTTCTGTTATTCCCTGTGTTTTTGCTATCCTTCAATCAGGTGCGGACCTGGTTAGGCCTCGGACAAGTAGGAGCCTTTCCCCTGTTCTTACCACTTTTGAGTTATGGTTTTTTAGGAGTCTTTCTGAGTCAGAGTTTCGTGCGACCTTGGATTAGTCGTGTACGCTTGGCTTGGTTTTTGTCCAGTGTACTGGGACTTGTTGGTCTCCAGTCGGTTATTTTGGGAGCTTATCTGTTTTATTATGACCGACTGAATCTCGAGACGGTTCTCGCCCTGTTATTGTTGGGAGCAGCCCTTTCTTCTCAGCTTTTGCGGGAACGGTTGGGAGCGAAGCTAGACGGGAATCGGTATAGCCGTCAGCTGTTGGGGATTTTTGGCTTGGTTTTATTGTTCTCGCTCCTGATGTGCCTGTTAGGGTTTGTTTCTGCTTTGACCCTGGGTTTGGTCTTGCTGTTCCTATTAGATGCCTGCTTGTTATGGGGGCAATTGGAAGGGGGCCCTACTCTGGTAGCCGTACCGGCTAGACAGGCTTGGCTAGGTCTTTGCTTTTTTGGTGCGATTTTGTTGCCCTTGATCGTGATCTATTGGTCACCGCTGGGGCAGGACTTTGCTCCTGGTCTGCGTCTAGCCCCAGTTTACGATCAGGCTGTATTGGTTGCGCTGTTGGTTTATCTCTTGTTTAGTGCCCAGTGGCTAGGGTTTAAGGAAGCTTACTTTTCTCCAACTTGGCAGGATCTTGTTGGTGGCTTGAATGGCAACGCTTCGGTTCAGTATTTGGAAGCTTTTGAAAGTTCGTGTCAGAAACGGATGGATGTCTATCTTTGTGTGTGGTTGTTAGAGTTTTTTCTCCTTCTGGCAGGTTTATGCCTTTATTTGACAGCTCATCCCTTAAACTGGGTTAGTTATTATCTTACTTTGTTGCTGCCGGCCTATAGCTTGCTGCAGTTGTTACAAGTTTTCCAGTCCCTTTTTCAGGATCTCCTCCAATTTTCCTTTGTTTGGCGCCTAGTAGCCTGTTTTTGTGGCATTAACGGACTTTTTGCTGGCTTGTCAATTTGGTTAGGGGTTTTTTACTTTGGCCTTGGTTTTTTACTGGGGGCTGCTTTGGCAGTTGCCTTGGCTTACCGCCAGTATGAGGGGCTCAGAGGTCAGTGGCTCTACGCTATTGTTTCCTATTATGAGGCGGCGTGATATAATTTGAGAAAGGAGGGACGTTATGCGTTTGGATCGCTATTTAGTAGAAGTTGGCCTAGGTTCTCGGTCTGAGGTAAAGCAGGTTATCAAAAAAGGTCTGATCAAGGTCAATGGCCAGGTTGAAAAAAGTGCTAAGGCGCATATCCGGGAAGGGCAAGATCAAGTCCGCTATCAGGATCAGGAGCTGACTTATCAGACCTTCTATTACTGGATGCTCAACAAGCCTGCGGGAGTCCTTTCAGCTACAAAGGATAATTCCGGTAAGACGGTTTTAGACTTATTAGCGCCAGAAGATTGGCGTAAGGATCTATTTCCAGTGGGACGTCTGGACAAGGATACGGAAGGGCTCTTGCTTTTAACCAATAATGGACCCTTGGCCCATGCCCTCTTATCTCCCAAACGGCATGTAAGCAAATTGTATCGGGCTTTAGTTGCCGGGGAGATGACGGTAGAGGACCAGCAGCGTTTTGCAGAGGGAATCGCCTTCAAGGATTTTACCAGTCAGCCTGCTGAGTTAGAAATCCTAGAGAGTGGTGAGGGACGTTCGGAAGTTCTGATTCGAATCCAGGAGGGGAAATTCCATCAGGTTAAGCGAATGGTGGCAGCCTGTGGAAAGGAAGTTACTTATCTGGAGCGTCTAGCCATGGGGCCCTTGCAATTGGATCCGAATTTGGCAAGAGGAGCTTACCGGCCTCTGACAGAGGAGGAATTGGCTCTTTTTGAGGATCTAGATCTGCCTTTGTAGACTGAATGAATCATTCCCGTTGTCTCTGATCCGATGTATACCAAGGGAATAGAAGAGTATAAAAAGAAAAATCGCCACGGT
>NZ_JAOBSU010000151.1:0-2762 GCF_025447695.1 Streptococcus danieliae
TGGAAATTTCAAAAAAATCCAGTTCTATCAAGCGATTGAGTTAGTTTGATTATAACATAAAGTGATAAACTCGGGAAGTATTGCCCAGTTATGACAATTTTCTGGACGCTTTGTTGTCTTGTTCTTGTTTCAAATGACTATAATATGGTCTGTATTTCATGGATATATGGCAGTATATGTGTTATAATAGGATGAAATTTCTATACGTATAATGCATACTAGAAATTATTAAAAAATCAATAAAGGAGACAGGAATTGGATAGAGGAGATGCTAAACAAAGATTTTCGATTCGAAAATATAAGTTAGGTGCTGCTTCCGTATTACTTGCAACTGTATTCGCGAATGGTACTACAAGTGTATCTGCCGATGAACAGATTGGGACTAAGGAAAGTACAGCTACTGTTTCTCTAGATTCAGCTATAGAAGAAAATTCGATAGAAGAGTCAGCGAGTGAAACCTATGTGGGACCTGCTGTTTTAGAGTCGACTTCACCTCAAGAGACTGTTGAAGTGAAGCCGAGTTCGGAAGCTGCAGATTTGAAGTCGAGTTCGGAAACTACAGATTTGAAGTCGAGTTCGGAAGCTACAGATTTGAAGCCGGAGATGGGAGAAAGTTCTGTTGAAAAATCGAAGTCAGCAGAAACGAATCAATCAATCTCGTCAATTCCTGAGGTAGTGGTTCAGGAAACGGAAGTGTCACATTCAACTGTAGTAGAATCTGAAAATAAATCGATGGAGAATCCAAAGGTTTCAGAATCTGCTCCAAAGTTTGATAGTGTATTTGAAACTAAGAAAGAAACAGTGACTCATCCTATTGTGAAGGAAGAGAATGTTGCTGAGGTAACAGCTACAGATGCTGAGAATATGGCTCTTGTTCAGGACTTGGAGAGAAAATCAGAAAAAGCTGAACAGGCAAGTCGTTTTCGTTCTGTTTTACGATCAACTGGCGCTCGGGAAGGTGAAGTAAGGATCTTCCAATTATTCCGTCAGATACAAACCACTTCAGGAGATGCTGCTGATTATGGAGCTCGGGTTATTTCGCTTGATGGTTATGTATCCGAAAATGGTCCAGAACCTGACGGTACATACCTTGTTCGTTGGGTTGCTAAATACGTTCCAAATCGAGTAAGTGGAAGAGCTCCTGCTGCCCCGGTTGGGGTTAGTATTGCTGGTACTGCAACCTATGAGGTGCCTAAGACGGTATTGTTTAATGGCCAAACAATTACCGGAGTTCCCTCTAAGACCGATTCTACTACTAAATATTATTCTCCATCGGTAAAAGCCAATATCGGTCAAGAAAATACATTAGAGTTTACTTCTAAGGTAACTCCTTGGCCAGACCGTGATGATTTTTGGGGTCATTTTGTGATTGACTTTGCGACAGCATTTTCTCCGACTTATAATAAGCCAGTTAATCCTGCGAATCGTACGACTCCGATTCGAAATATCATTAGTGCCACTGTTACATTGGATGGAGCAGCCTTTAAAAAATATAAAAATAGGGACAGGACAGTTACCGAGGAGATTCCGTTTTCAACTGAATACCAAGCGGATGATAGTCAAGACGTTGGAAAACAGCTTGTAGTTCGTGAAGGTGTTAATGGAGAACAGACGGTTAAAATAACAACTTCGAAGAATGCCCAAGGAGAGACTGTTGAGACTAGAGGCGAACCAGTTGTCGTTCGCGAACCGGTATCGAAGCAGGTTAAGGTCGGAACCAAGCCTAAGGTAGAAACAACGAATCTCCCATTTAAGACGGTCTATCAGAATGATCCGACTATGAAGGCTGATGCTCCTGAAGTTGTTGTGACGGAAGGAAAAGAAGGTCGGAAAGTTGTCACGACAACCTACTCTGTTAATAGCACAACGGGAGAAGTAACTGCGAATACTCCGACTGAGGAAGTTACGGATGCGGTTGATCGCGTTATTAAGAGAGGGACCAAGCCTGCTGATAAAGATACTTATGAACCTGTCGGGAAAGAGCAAACAGTGAGACCAGGGGGAACTCCGAGGGCAACGCTTGCGATTGGGAATTTAGCAGATTTACCGGAAGGAACTCAGGTTGGATTCAAGAGTCCTGTTGATACCGCAACTGAGGGTAATAAATCGGCTGTTGTTGTTGTAACCTATCCAGATAAGTCCAGTGAAGAAGTTCCAGTAATTGTTAAGGTTGTTGCACCAGATGCGGACAAGTATACGCCAGCAGGGAAGACGCAGACGGTTAAACCGAATGAAACTCCACAAGCAGTAAATTCCATTGAGAATGCGAGCAGCTTACCTGAGGGCACCCAGTATGCCTTTAAGGCTCCTGTCAATACCTCAAGTGAGGGAGACAAGTCAGCTGTTGTTGTAGTAACTTATCCAGATGGTACTCGTGATGAGGTTCCGGTAACCGTTAAAGTCGTCACTCCAGATGCGGATAAGTATACTCCAGAGGCTCGTGAACAAACGGTGAGACCAGGGGGTACACCAAGAGCAACGGTTGCGATTGCGAATCTACAAGACCTTCCACAAGGGACCAAAGTTGGCTTTAAAACTCCGGTTGACACCTCAACTGAGGGAGATAAGCAAGGAACAGTTGTTGTAACTTATCCAGATGGTTCCAAGGAAGACGTTCCAGTAATTGTTAAGGTTGTTGCACCAGATGCGGACAAGTATACGCCAGCAGGGAAGACGCAGACGGTTAAACCGAATGAAACTCCACAAGCAGTAAATTCCATTGAGAATGCGAGCAGCTTACCTGAGGGCACCCAGTATGCCTT
>NZ_JAOBSU010000152.1:0-2689 GCF_025447695.1 Streptococcus danieliae
ACAGGTGAGATTGCTAAAGTTAACCCAGAAGCAGCAGCGAAACCAGCAGCCAAAGAAGCTATCGACAAGGCAGCAGCGGATAAGAAGGCAGCGATTGATGCTCGTGATGACTTAACAACTGAAGAGAAAACAGCAGCGAAAGCAGAAGTAGACTCTGAGGCAGCTAAGGCTAAGGACGCAGTCGATGCGGCTACCGACCAAGCAGGTGTAGATGCGGCTAAAGATTCTGGTACAAATGCAATTACAGCAGTTAATCCAGAAGCAGCAGCGAAACCAGCAGCCAAAGAAGCTATCGACAAGGCAGCAGCGGATAAGAAGGCAGCGATTGATGCCAATAATGATCTAACTCAAGAAGAGAAGGATGCAGCTAAGGCCACAGTTGATGCAGAAGCCAGCAAGGCTAAGGACGCAGTTGATGCGGCTACCGACCAAGCAGGTGTTGATGCGGCTAAAGACTCTGGTACAGGTGAGATTGCTAAAGTTAACCCAGAAGCAGCGGCAAAACCAGCGGCTAAAGATGCCATTGATCAAGCGGCAGCGGATAAGAAGGCAGCGATCGATGCTCGTGATGACTTAACAGCTGAAGAGAAAGCAGCAGCGAAAGCAGAAGTAGACTCTGAGGCAGTTAAGGCTAAGGACGCAGTCGATGCGGCTACCGACCAAGCAGGTGTAGATGCTGCAAAAGATTCTGGTACAAGTGCAATCACAGCAATTAATCCAGAAGCAGTAGCGAAACCAGCAGCCAAAGAAGTTATCGACAAGGCAGCGGCGGATAAGAAGGCAGCAATTGATGCCAATAATGATCTAACTCAAGAAGAGAAAGATGCGGCTAAGTCACTAGTTGATGTAGAAGCCAAGAAGGCTAAGGACGCAGTCGATGTGGCTACCGACCAAGCAGGTGTTGATGCGGCTAAAGACTCTGGTACAAATGCAATTACAGCAGTTAATCCAGAAGCAGTAGCGAAACCAGCAGCCAAAGAAGCTATCGATGAAGCAGCAGCGGATAAGAAGGCAGCGATTGATGCTCGTGATGACTTAACAGCTGAAGAGAAAGCAGCAGCGAAAGCAGAAGTAGACTCTGATGCAGTTAAGGCTAAGGATGCAGTCGATGCGGCTACCGACCAAGCAGGTGTTGATGCGGCTAAAGACTCTGGTACAGGTGAGATTGCTAAAGTTAATCCAGAAGCAGTAGCGAAACCAGCAGCCAAAGAAGCTATCGACCAGGCAGCAGCGGATAAGAAGGCAGCGATTGAAGCTCGTGATGACTTAACAACCGAAGAGAAAACAGCAGCGAAAGCAGAAGTAGACTCTGAGGCAGCTAAGGCTAAGGACGCAGTCGATGCGGCTACCGACCAAGCAGGTGTTGATGCGGCTAAAGATTCTGGTACAAATGCAATTACAGCAGTTAATCCAGAAGCAGTAGCAAAACCAGCAACCAAAGAAGCTATCGACAAGGCGGCAGCGGATAAGAAGGCAGCAATTGATGCCGATAATAAACTAACTCAAGAAGAGAAGGATGCAGCTAAGGCCACAGTTGATGCAGAAGCTGATAAGGCTAAGGATGCAGTCGATGCGGCCACCGACCAAGCAGGTGTTGATGCGGCTAAAGACTCTGGTACAGGTGAGATTGCTAAAGTTAATCCAGAAGCAGTAGCGAAACCAGCAGCCAAAGAAGCTATCGACAAGGTGGCAGCGGATAAGAAGGCAGCGATTGAAGCTCGTGATGACTTAACAACCGAAGAGAAAACAGCAGCGAAAGCAGAAGTAGACTCTGAGGCAGCTAAGGCTAAGGACGCAGTCGATGCAGCTACCGACCAAGCAGGTGTTGATGCGGCTAAAGATTCTGGTACAAATGCAATTACAGCAGTTAATCCAGAAGCAGTAGCGAAACCAGCAGCCAAAGAAGCGATCGACAAGGCGGCAGCGGATAAGAAGGCAGCAATTGATGCCGATAATAAACTAACTCAAGAAGAGAAGGATGCAGCTAAGGCCACAGTTGATGCAGAAGCCAGCAAGGCTAAGGATGCAGTCGATGCGGCTGCCGACCAAGCAGGTGTTGATGCGGCTAAAGACTCTGGTACAAATGCAATTACAGCAGTTAATCCAGAAGCAGTGGCGAAACCAGCAGCTAAAGAAGCGATCGACAAGGCGGCAGCGGATAAGAAGGCAGAAATTGAAGCTCGTGATGACTTAACAGCTGAAGAGAAAGCGGCAGCGAAAGCAGAAGTAGACTCTGAGGCAGCTAAGGCTAAGGACGCAGTCGATGCGGCTGCCGACCAAGCAGGTGTTGATGTGGCTAAAGATTCTGGTACAAATGCAATTACAGCAGTCAATCCAGAAGCAGTAGCAAAACCAGCAGCCAAAGAAGCTATCGACAAGGCGGCAGCGGATAAGAAGGCGGCAATTGATGCCCGTAACGATCTAACTCAAGAAGAGAAAGATAAGGCTAAGTCAACTGTTGATGAAGAAGCTGACAAGGCTAAGGACGCAGTTGATGCGGCTACCGACCAAGCAGGTGTTGATGCGGCTAAAGATTCTGGTACAAATGCAATTACAGCAGTTAATCCAGAAGCAGCAGCGAAACCAGCAGCTAAAGAAGCTATCGACAAGGCAGCAGCGGCGAAGAAGGCAGAAATTGAAGCTCGTAACGATCTAACTCAAGAAGAGAAAGATGCAGCTAAGTCATCTG
>NZ_JAOBSU010000153.1:0-2588 GCF_025447695.1 Streptococcus danieliae
TGTATCAAGACTATCTCCATAAGGCAAAAAGCAACGGCTTTAAAACCGTTGCTTTTTTGCGTTAGTCAGAGGGGTTTCTGTCCCACTCCCGCAAGGCTGATTAGGCCCTCTTCCGAGCTTGAAAAGCGAACGATTGGAGTTTGCTTCGCAAACAAGATTTAGTATTCTCTAACAGCATACAATGCTGTTAGACCCAATCAGCTACTGCGTCAAAGGCATTTTGCTAACCAAAGTCAATGAGGCTAGACTTTTGTCCCAGCCTCGTCTTTTTTTGTTTGCCTCCGAATAAATAAGTAGGAGGAAGGCTATGTTTACGAAAAAGCACTACCGGATGCAAGTGGACTTTAGGGATTGTGGAGTGGCTTGTTTGGCTATGATTTTAGATTATTATGGGTCAGACTACTCCCTGGCCTATTTACGGACGCTAAGCAAGACCAACTTGAACGGAACAACAGCCTATGGCCTAGTCAAGGCTGGTCAAGAGTTGGGGTTGGCCTGCCAACCCCTGAAGTTGGATCTGGAGCAGTTGCAGGAGGCAGTGGTCCAGAATCCGGCCCTGGTCCATGTCATTAAGGAGGGAAAGTTTCCGCATTATTATGTCGTTTATCAGGTCACAGACACGGCGGTTTTTCTAGCGGATCCAGATCCGCAAGTTGGCTTGGTCAAACGATCTCATGCGGAGTTTCTTCAGGAGTGGACGGGTGTTGCCCTCTTTTTTGAACCGAGGTCTGACTATCAACCCAACCAACGGCGGGAGGCGACATTTTGGTCCCTCTTGGCCTTGCTTTTTCAGATGAAGGGGTTATTTTTCCTGATAGTCCTAGTAAGTCTTGGTCTAACCCTGCTGACCATCCTGTCCTCCTATGGTTTGCAGTGGATTGTGGATGGTTACCTGCCCCAGGGGCGGATGGAGGCGATTAGTCAGTTGAGCTTGTGGCTATTAGTGGCAGCCCTGTTGCAGGCCCTCCTTCAATTCTGCAAGCAGTATCCTTTGTTGCTTCTGGGTCGCCGGCTTTCCTTAAAGCTGTTGGAGGACTATCTGAGCCATGTTTTCGGCTTGCCACTCAGTTTTTTCGCAACCCGCCGCAGCGGTGAAATCCTTTCCCGCTTTACAGATGCCAATCAGATTATTGAGGCCTTGGCCTCACTGGGCCTGACCCTGCTGTTGGATGGTCTAACTCTGGTCAGCCTCAGTTTGGCCCTGGCCTGGCAGTCTCCCCAGCTCTTTTTGCTGGCTCTAGTTTTGGTGCCGCTGTATACCCTCTTGTTTTTTGCCTTTCAGAAAAAATTTAAGAGCTACCACCAGGATCAGTTGGAGGCGGGCTCCCAGCTATCCTCTAGTTTGATGGACCACATCAAGGGGATGGAAACCTTGAAGGCATTGGGGCTTGAGGACGGAGCCCTGGCTCAGAATAAGGGCTATTTAGAAAGTTTTTGGGACAAGGTCTGCACCTACAGTTGTGCAGAGCAGCTGCAGTTGGCGCTGAAAAGCGCCCTGCAGCTCGGGACAACCGTTGCCATCTTTTGGTGGGGATCGCGCCTCATCTTAACCGGGCATCTGAGCCTGGGTCAGCTCTTGACCTTTACCAGTCTTTTGGCCTATTTTACAGGTCCCTTGGAGAATCTGCTCCAGATTCAGGTACAGGTCCAGAAGGCCCAGGTGGCCTACCAAAGGCTACAGGAAGTTTACCAAGTCCCTTTGGAGGGCCAGCAGGGACTCGAGACGCTTACCGGGACTCAGGGAGTTTTGCGGCTAGACCAGGTCAGTTTTGCCTATGATTACGGCAGTCCCTTGCTCAAGGATCTGACGCTGGATATTCCTCCGGGGCAGAAGCTGGGAATCCTGGGGCTTTCGGGCTGCGGAAAAACCAGTCTGGCTAAATTGTTAGTTGGCTTTTACCAGCCCTTGGAAGGCCGAGTCCTGTTGGCAGGTCAAGACCTGTCCTGCCTCCATCCGCAGGAGCTGCGACGACAGGTCCAGTATGTGGCTCAGGATGCCGGACTTTTTCAAGGAACCCTGCGGGAGAATCTTCTCTGGGCTGCAGCAGCTGAGACAGCAGAAGCGGATTTATGGGCAGCTTTGGAGTTGGTGGAGGCGGTTGCCTTTGTCCAGCTGCTACCCTTGGGTTTGGACACGCTAGTGGGAACGGATGGGACTGCCCTGTCGACAGGGCAGATCCAACGGCTGGTTCTGGCTCGTAGCCTCTTGACCGGGGCCTCCTGCTTGATTCTTGATGAAGCGACCAGTCACCTAGATCCCGAAACAGAGGAACGCGTCTTTGACCGCCTGCTGGCTCTGGACCAAACCCTGATTGTTATCACCCATCGCCTGGAGCTGGCTCAGAAGTTAGAGCGGATCGTGGTGCTCGCAGATGGTTGCTTAAAAGAGACTGGGGAGAAGGAGGCAATTAATCTGGGACCAGAATCTAGTTTTTAGTTGCTAGATCCAGAACTTTTTGTCAGAATGGTAGTAGAGCTGAGACCCCTCTTGGATATCTCGTGGTTGAGAGGGTGAGCTTTTCGAATTGGGTTTGTGGTGGACACCGCGGACGAGAGCTTAAAACTACAGTGGGAGTGGGGTCGGGAGG
>NZ_JAOBSU010000154.1:0-2565 GCF_025447695.1 Streptococcus danieliae
GTAGTATTTTTGGTCTAACTCTACTATAACAGGATTTATTCCTTTTTTGCGTTTACACAAGATATTGTACACTCTCCTTTTCATTTAGGAGAAAATCGGGAGCAATTGTTATTTGCCAGTTATCCTTCTGTCGATATTATTGATAAGGGAGATACTAAGGAGTCTTGGGAGAATTTTGCCAAGAGCTTAGATGCTTTTGCCAAGGAGAAGAAAAGTCTGCTAGCTTTGCGAACAAGAGTCACTAACTCTGATGGAAAAGTGTCTTTTATCTACACTGCATTTGGTGAGGGAGCAAGTCCTGATGGGTTGACATTGCAAGGGTACGGGAAAGTGCAAGATGTTAAAAATGCTTATCTGCTATTGGATGGTCCCTTGACAGCTGAGCATTTATCGGCTTATTTGCAAGCCAAAGGCTACCAGAGTTTTTCTTATGAACCTGCTCCATTATGGAAGCTCTCTGTTTCTATGCTTGGAACTCCGCTCTATCTTCTGGCCTTATTTTTAGCTGCTCTAACTTATTTTAGTGTAACTGTTATTGAAGGCATTAAGATTCTTCGGTACAGAGGGCTGAAGTTGTTGTCTGGTCAGTCCTGCTTTCAAATTTTTCTTCAAGCCTTCAAAAAAGAGGCAGTTTTCCTAGTTCAAATAACCGTTTTAGCTTTCTTAGTAGGGGCTGTCTCGCTATTCTTGTCGTCCGTAAGAGAGATTCTCTTTTTTCAACTATTAGCTTTTATACTTACTCTTTATGTTGTTGGTTTATTGTTGATTTATTTATCCCTACAACTTCTTTTGCTTTTGCATCTAAAATACAGTCCTCTCGTATCTCTCTTAAAGGGGGCACTGCCTTTTTCTCAATTAATAGGCTTGCTTTTATTAAGTCAATGTGTGGCTATCTTGGCTCTAGGATGGACAGAAAAGACGGTCTCTTATGCTTGGAATCAAGTAACAGAGCTGGCCAGTGTTGAAAAAGACTGGAATCAAGCAAAAGGATTAGTGGAGATTGGTTATAGTTTTGGGGCGGCCTTTACGAAGGGGGAAGAGCAGAGGGAACAAGAGGAGTCGTGGCTTTCCTTTATTCATGAAGTCTGGAAAAGCAATGCGATTTTTGTCCACAATGATTTGAGAGCTCGACAATTTGAGACGGACAGGTCAGACCCAATTGTGTTACAAGTATCCTCTTCCTATTTAGAAAATCAGAAATTGGACTATCCGAAAGAGTGGGATGAGCTGGAGGCAGGGCAGTTTGGTTTGTTGGTACCGGAAGATCTCTGGAACCAAAGAGAATTTTATCAGAAGCAGATGAAAGAGCAGTGGGGAAGAGAGATTCAGATTTCGGCCTATCCTTACAAGACTCATAAAAAGCTATTTATCTACAATACCTCCTGGGATTTAAGCCAGCGAATATCGACTCCGATCTTGGAAGTAATTGGTCCTGAATCGATTTTGGACAAAGCCTTAGCTCGCTCCTATTGGTCGAGTACCGCTAGCCAGTTTCTACAAGTACCCGGATATCAGCAGACGCTTCAATTATTGGAAAAAACCGGAGCTGATCGTTGGGTGTCTAGTATTGAATTTTCGCAGAAAAATTATCAACTTGCTTTGGTTCAAGCGAGACAGGAATTTACTTTCTTGGTTCTAGGAGCTTGTTTAAGTGGATTTATTTCACTTCTTTTGTATTTCACTATGCAGGGAATTTATTTCCAAGAATTTAGAAAGGAGATTTTTCTGAAGCGATTAAATGGCTTGAATTTTTGGGAAGTGCACGGAGTCTATCTCCTACTACAGCTAGTAGTTCTAGGAGTAGCAGCAAGTTTTCAACTTTATTGGCAGATTCAACCAATTTTTGTTTTAGGAAATAGTCTCCTATACCTTATATGCTTATTACTGTTGCTCTATTATCAACAATTAAAAGAGGATAAGTCAGCAGTACTTCTTTTAAAAGGAGGGGGGTAAAGATATGCTCGTATGTGATCGGCTGGAGAAAGCTTACGGACCACGCTCTGTATTTCAGGGTTTAAACCTTCAATTTGAAGCTGGGAAAGTGTATGCTCTTGTAGGGGCCAGCGGCAGGGGGAAGACAACACTCTTGAATATTTTAGCCAAGCTGGAACACCCTGATAGTGGAAGGGTTTTGTATCGGGCGAAGGAGTTGAACTCCTTATCACGAATTGCTTTTTTTAGAAATGATTTAGGGTATCTTCTCCAGCAAGGAGGCCTGCTGGAGAATGAGACCATTGCTGCTAATTTAGAATTAGCTCTGGTTGGGAAAAAGCCTCCAGTAGATAGGGAGACCTTCTTTGCACAAAAGCTGGCTCAGGTTCACTTGGACTATCTTGACCTAGATCAAAAAATCTATGAGTTATCTGGAGGAGAGGCTCAGCGTGTAGCTATTGCCAAACTATTCATCAAAGAACCTCCTTTGATTTTAGCCGATGAACCAACAGCTTCTCTTGATTCTGAAAATAGTCGACTAGTAATGGATTTACTATTATAGTAGAATGAAACAAAAACCGCACACTTTGTGCTATACTATTTTTATGGCATATTCAGTAGATTTTCGTGAAA
>NZ_JAOBSU010000155.1:0-2529 GCF_025447695.1 Streptococcus danieliae
CATTTTTATGAAATTGATGATGAGGAGTCAGAATCCTGACATTATTTTCAAAAAGAATAAGCAACGGGAATGATTCTAAAATTGGTTAAAATTGACAAAGGGGCTTTTTTGGTTTAAAATGGAGAAGTTGGTTTTTTTTAGAGAGACTCTAGTCTTTCTAAAATTAGAAAGGAAGTCTATATATCTTTCTCAAATGTGGTTTAATCTTGTCGAGGACTATATTTGATGATATTTTATATAGCAGTAGACATGTTAGAGATTTTAACGCAAGTCGATTCGTTTGTATGGGGACCCCCCCTTTTAATTTTATTGGTGGGAACAGGAATCTTCCTTAGTTTCCGTTTGGGCTTATTACAAGTTCTCCAATTGCCTCGTGCCTTGCAATTGATTTTTAAGGCCGATGACAAGGAGGGCGAAGGAGATATCTCGAGCTTTGCAGCCTTGAGTACGGCCCTGGCAGCGACCATTGGTACAGGCAACATTGTTGGGGTGGCGACAGCCATCAAGATGGGGGGACCAGGTGCTCTTTTCTGGATGTGGGTGGCAGCCTTTTTCGGAATGGCGACCAAATATGCAGAAGGAGTCTTGGCCATTCGTTACCGGGTCAAAGATGAAAAGGGATCAGCTTCTGGCGGACCAATGTACTATATCGTTAATGGTATGGGTGAGAAATGGCGGCCCTTGGCCAATTTCTTCGCAGGTGGAGCTGTGTTGACAGCCCTCTTGTCAACCGGAACCTTCACCCAGGTATCTTCCATTACCGACTCCATTAAAACTGGTTTGGGAATCGGATCAGAGATTACC
The DNA here is from genome assembly GCF_025447695.1 of Streptococcus danieliae. Lineage (NCBI taxonomy): Bacteria > Bacillati > Bacillota > Bacilli > Lactobacillales > Streptococcaceae > Streptococcus > Streptococcus danieliae. The sequence continues at coordinate 805 of NZ_JAOBSU010000155.1, forward strand.
GGACCAATCTTGACCATTTTAGTAGCCATTGCGATTTTTGGTGGGATTCACAGTATCTCCAAGATTTCGACAGCTGTTGTACCTTTTATGGCCTTGATCTATGTACTTGCTGCTGGAACTATTCTGGTTGTGAATGCGGATCAATTATTGCCAACTCTGGAGCTGGTTGTCAAAAGTGCCTTTAGCCCTGCCGCAGCCTTAGGAGGCTTTGCCGGAGCGACGGTACGAACAGCCATTCAAACAGGGATTGCGCGTGGAGTCTTCTCGAACGAATCCGGTATGGGAAGTGCGCCTATTGCCGCAGCTGCAGCGAAGACCGAGTCTCCTGTGGAACAAGGACTCATTTCGATGACCGGTACCTTCATTGATACCATTATTGTTTGTAGTCTAACAGGTTTGTCGATCTTAATTACCGGAACATGGAGTGGCGATGCTAATGGGGCCAGCTTGACCCAAGAAGCCTTTGCAACAGTTTTTGGAAACTTTGGCTCGATCCTCTTAATGCTCTTCTTGGTTCTTTTTGCCTTTACAACTATTATTGGCTGGAACTATTATGGCGAACGTTGCTTTGAGTTCCTCTTTGGCTTGCGCTTTATTTGGATTTACCGGGCTCTCTATGTGGCCTTTGTCTTCCTAGGAGCCTTCTTGACAGTTGACGTGATTTGGTTGATCGCAGACATTGTCAACGCCCTGATGGTATTGCCAAACCTCATCGCCCTTCTGGCGCTGAGTCCAATTGTGGTTCTGGAAACCAAGCAGTACTTAGAGAAACAAAAAAATCTCTAAAGAGATTTAGTAGTAGAAGGGAGTGGGATAGAACTAAGATGAAAAAAAATTAGTTTATTCGCTTTCTTAATTTTCTACCATTTGTCAACCATTTTTCTAAAAATTAGCCAATTTATTTGGCAGAGTGGTGCCTGCTGAGCCTAGTTGGCAAGCTAAGAGAAGGGGATTTTGTGTCAAGGCCTTGAGCGTTAGCGTGCCTTTACACGGAATCCCTCTTCTCTTACAATAGGCTAGCTCACAGGCAACTTTTGATGATTTTACCTATAACTTAAGACCAAATACCTAAAAAAGAGTACACTGAAACAGCACCTTGACTTTCAATTTTTTTCACAAGGTGCTATAATGGTATGGTACAATTATTCCTTATTGACTTTTAGAAAGACTATAGTCGTAAAGTTTATTGTGCGTTATGAGGTAATGAATCGTTCGAATGAGACGATGCATAGAGGCAATCACATGTGGCTTGGTTGAAGTCGCTTGTGATTGCTTTTTTCGTTTCTCATAAAAGTCCGCAATATGGCAGGGGTTGGTACGGCTAGCCGAAATGATGTTGTAAATACACCTAAAGAGAATTCTTCGTGCATAAGGATTCCCACGCTTCGTAATGTGTTCCTTGGCTAGATAGTCTCCAGATTCATAGTGTCTTAAATCAATACCGATAAAAGAATTTAGCTGATTCGCAGTTTTAAACCGACGAATATCCCCGAGTTCCCCGATAATACTGGTGGCAGTAGTTTCTGCAATTCCTGGAATAGACAATAAGATGTCATATTCTGGTAAGAACTCAGCGAGGCTCTTCATCTCATCTAGAGCAGCTTGCCGACAGTCCGATAATCGTTGTAATTCTTGAGCGTAGTAACGAGCTTGTTCAAGCATAGGAGAGTCTTTCTTAACAGCACAGTAAGACTGCTTAGCTAGGCTAATAAGCTTTTCCGTCAA
>NZ_JAOBSU010000156.1:0-2500 GCF_025447695.1 Streptococcus danieliae
ACCTCAGAAAAGTATTGCCCAGTTATGACAATTTTCTGGATGCTTTGTTGTCTTGTTCTTGTTTCAAATGACTATAACTTGGCTGCCCAAATGGGCGATATCAGTTTGGGACTCTTTTTGACCCTTATCCTAGTCGCCTTTTTGGGAACCAAACTCCCCTATGAAACCTGGTGCTGGATTCATCGCCTGGTTTTCCCAGCCTACCTCTTTGGACTTCTCCATACCTACACGATCATGGGTCGCGCTCTCTTTACTTGGACACCTCTCGGAGTAATCACCGGTCTTTTTGCCCTCATTGGTATTGGATCAGCTCTCTACACTATTGTTTATTACCCAACCTTTGGTTTTTCTCATTTTGGTAAAGTGACAATGATTGAAAAACTAAACCATGATACCATCGAGCTAACTCTACAATTGCAAAAGGACTTCCCCTTCGAAGCTGGCCAATTTGCCTTTCTCCAAGTCCGCGAAGACGGCTTTGAAAAAAAAGACTCACCCCTTCTCCATCTCAGGCAGACAAGGAAAAGCAATCCAGTTTACCATTAAAAACTCTGGTGACCACACCGCCAACCTCTACCACAATCTCAAAGTTGGACACAAGGTTGGCCTCGACCGGGCCTATGGCCACATGCTCCTCAACCAAGGAGCTGAGCGTCAAGTTTGGATTGCCGGTGGAATTGGCCTAACTCCCTTTTTGGCAGGCCTACGCCAAGCCCAACAACCCCAGGTAGAAATTGACCTCTGCTATGCCTACACTGGTGAAGAAAACGCTGTTCATCTGGAACTGCTCCAAGCAGAAGCAGCGCAAAAGCCTAACTTCAACCTCCACCTTGTCAATAGCCAGGTTGATGGTTACCTCAACTTCCAGGAAGAAAATCTTCCTGAAGCTGGTACAGTCTTTATGTGTGGCCCCCAACCCATGATGGCTGCCCTCAGCAAACAGATCCATAAAATCAATCCAAAACTTGACTTGGTCTACGAAGGATTCAAGTTCCGTTAATTTTTTCAAAGTTTTTTCAAAAAAACTATTGACACCTACTTGGTCATCTTGTATACTAAGTAGGTAAATTGCTGATTTAGCTCAGTTGGCAGAGCGCATCCATGGTAAGGATGAGGTCGCCGGTTCAATCCCGGCAATTAGCATATTCAAAAACTCGGATTTAATCCGAGTTTTTTTGTTTATTTCCGCTAGTCTTTTTTGACAACTTGGTAGCAGACCAGCTGGTTTTGCGTACGGTTAGCGGATAAAATATAATCCTGTCCCTCGTAGTTAAAAGCCAGCACACTAGTCGCTCCGACCTGCTCAGCAACTCGGTAGGTCACAACCTCCTGCTCCTGCATTTGCAGGAGTAACAACTCTGCTCGCCCTTCACGATAACCCAAAAGGACACTAGCTCGACCTGCTAAAGATCCCGCCCAAAGGGCTTGGACAAAAGGAGTGGCCTCAGGAAAGCGGTAGATTTCTTGTTGGAAAAGGGCATTTAAGACCTGGAAGCGATCCCCTTGAAAACCAAGAATCAAGGCCTTGTCTTTGGCTTCCGAACCAGACCAGTTAACCTCAACCAAGTCACTAATTTCCTGATCATAGACCTGCTCCACAGACCAAGGAGCTCCGAGACGCTCAGGAATATGGAGTTTAAAAACACCTTCGACAGCACTGATGAAGGAATAGCCTTCTTGGTGGGCTGGGAAGTAACCGTGCAATTTCAATAATCGCAAGGGCAGTTCCTCAACGGCCTCCAACTGCTGACTCTCCCTATCCAAGTGCCCGACATAGACCTTGCCCCGGTCCAACCAGTCCTCTGGAAATAACTTGGAATTGGCAATCGAAAGCCCCACAAAATGGACACCTTGCCCCTCTTTTGCAGCAATCAAGTCAAAACGGTGCAGATAGGGAAAGTCCTGCATGGGTTGAATCAGCCAGGACCCATTTTCAAAACGCCCATAGACCAGACGGCAATGGGCGGCATCATAATCCGGATAAAATTCCTGGGTGGCTACAAAATCGAGACTTCCGGGAACCTGGATAATTGACCTTGTCCCACCCGGCCCTTGCCAAACAAGCTGTTTTTGAAACTGATTTCGCACATCATAGGCAAAACAAGCCCCGTCTTTTCCTTCCGAAGCGGCCAATACATATTCTCCATCTGGATGTTGGAGATGACAGACTGTATAAACCGACTCAAGGGAATCCAACAAAACTTTTTTAAATTCCATTGTGAACTCCTTTCTAATTATTGGCTGGCGATACTCGATGGAAATAGGCATCTAATGGAATTTTTTGCCATAAGAGGGATATTTTCAAGGAGTATAAGAATTCCCCTTCCTAACTACATAGAGAATTTCGACTTATTTATATTAGAATAATGATTATAGTCTTATTATACTGTTTTTTAATTAAAAATTCAAGAAGGACCCCGTCAAGAATCATTCCCGTTGCTTATTCTTTTTGAAAATAATGTCAGGATCCTGACTCCTCCTCATCAATTTCATAAAAATA
>NZ_JAOBSU010000157.1:0-2441 GCF_025447695.1 Streptococcus danieliae
AACTCGGGATTTTATCATGAACCATTAAAAATAAGAACAGATAAGCCACAAATCCCAGACAACAAGGCTTCCTATTCTCTCCAAAAAGCGCTAACAATTTCGGCCTTATCCCTTTTTGCCCTGGGAAAATCAAAAACCGCCCAACTTCAGGGCGATTTTTGATTCATGAACTTCAATCAATTTTTCAAGTGAGCCTTCACTCTGCTTCACCCGTACGCAACTCATTAATCGATAGTCAACTAAAGTCTGAGCCAAGAGGAGCGACCTCAAGACTTCTTTAGCATTACAAGGACTAGGTAGGACTGGTTACCTCCAACTTTCACCTGACATTCAGAATTTCAAAGAGATGTGTTCCTTTCTTTCTGCACATTTAGGCTACTTGTACACAACTTTAGCGTAAGCAACGAGCTTTTCACTCGTCAAAGTGCATCATAGCTTGGTTTTGCATTCCCGTTTCACCGCTTGTTGCAAAGCAAGGGATTCACGGGTTATTCCCCACTGGGGCGTCTATTATCACTACCGCCGTCTGTTGTTGATCTAGTTACGCATGGACTCCACGCTGTACGCACTCTTGCTACTCTCTCACATCGCAACATCCAATTGTCACCAATCAGATAATTTCTTATCCTGACGCAGTATCCCACATCCAGCGAAACGAGATTTACGCATACAACCTTGGCAAGGTGTCAACCAATCTTCACCAAGTTACTTGAAAAATTGATTGAAATCCACGTAACATTATTCTACCACTCTAGAAATCAAAGTCAAGGGCACCTCTAAAAACTAAATTTCTGAAAATCTAAATGTTGATTTATCAAGGTTTGAGTGATTCAATTTGAAGAAAAACTGGGGTTTTTAGAGGTGCCCTCAAATAAAAACTGTACACCGGTACAAGCTGTTCGATCTCTATAGTTCTCAAACGGAAGGAAAACGCAAGTCCAGTTCAACCTTGAATTTTCTCCTCCCCCTAGCTATAATAGGAAGAGAAAGGAGACATGTAAACGTATGACAGAATTATCAAGACGCAACAAACAAAAACCCAAGAAACCCGTAATTGACAAGGAAAAAACCAAACAAAAACTCAACAGCGGCCTCAACGCCTTCCAGCGCACACTAGCGATTCTCGGAGGAATTCTCGGTCTCATTACAGCCTCCATCACGATCTATACCTTTATGAACCGAAACAATCCCGCCAATGAAGGCAACTCTAACCCTGTTCAAACTATTATCCGGCAATTCCAAGGTAACCCCGAAACCCCGAGCTCTAGCAGCCAGGAAAAAACAGAAACCCCGGAATCCTCTACCCCTTCAAGTGAAATTCCCACTACCAGTGAAAGTTCCAGCCAAATCCTAGAACCAGAAACGACAACACCTAGTACATCCCTTGAGACCCCAACCATCCCAAGCGAACAACCTGCTACAACTGAATAGGAATAGAAGATTGGAAAGCGCATTTCCAGTCTTTTCTAAAAGCAAAATGCCTAAATCTCCTCCTCATTCAGAAAAATGGTAATATAAGAATAGAAACTCTAAGATGAAAAAGACTCTTATCGCCATAAAATCGGAAATTCTGAACACGATACCTATTCGCAGCAGTTTATCGACTTTATGATTACAGAGATAGAAAAAGACCCTCAAAACTTTGTTGAGAGTCTTAGGAAATCTAAATAAAAAGATAACTCCAGGCACATAGGAATCCTTAGCCAATGGCCTCCCCCTCTCTGGGACCCAGCGTTTATCCTTCACGAGTTACCATTGTTAAATAAATTATGACACATCAAAAATGTGTTGTAATTTATTTAGCAAAACATCCCACTCCTGCAAGGTTGATTAGGCCATGTTCGCTATCACAAGAATTGACTCGATGAACTCCTAAATGGAAGAACCTGGAATATTCTTCGTATAGCACACAATATTTAGTCTAACGATATACAATGCTGTTAGACCAAATCAACTACTGCGTCGAAGACTAAAGTCAGCTCCGTTTTAGCATAGACTACAATTTCAAGGAAATCTAATATTACATGACCTATTTTCCAAAGGGACAAAAAACATCTTTTTTATTCGAAACTTCCACCAAGATTTTTTAAATTTAAAGCTAGAGACTTCAACACACTATTCCATAAAAGATTTTAGAAAGATACTATGATTACTAAAGAACTATTCCGAGGAAAAAGAATTAAAATATAGAGTAGAAAAATGCAGTAGAATAGGCTTTTTGATTTAGATTTTTAATATACACTCCTATAATTTCCGAAACTTTTGGGGCAAAATTTGGGGCAGAAAAACCGCCTCGAATTCGAGGCGGTTAGTGTTAGAAAATCAGTTCTCTAACATATCTCGGCGCTCCTGGATAAGCTGGGTTAGTTCATCCAGGTCTTCGAGGGTGGCCTTATTCCGGATGAAACTCCGAGCGCTGGAACGGGAACTGAGGTAGGACT
>NZ_JAOBSU010000158.1:0-2432 GCF_025447695.1 Streptococcus danieliae
CCGCACTACCAAATAGGAATACCTACTTATTTGAAATAAGGCGACAATAAGTATGAGTTTTTAGAGGTGCCCTAAAAATGAAGGGATTATTCTCGTTCAGGAGGACCCCCAAACGGTCTCCACCGAAAGCGACCAAAATCAAGCCTACCAGCAACAAACTAAGGAACTGCAAGAAGCGACCCAGCAACACACATTTGAAAAAGACCAATATGCGAAAGACTTAGCTAGCTATGAAGCCGCCCTTAAGGAGATTAACCAGTACCAAGAGGCTGAAGCCAAGCGCAAAAAAGAAGTAGCCGCTGCGCAGGCGCAGTATCAACAGGAACTGGCCACCTATGAAAAGGAACAGGCTCAGTACCAAACAGATCTTAAAAACTATCAACAACAAGAAGAGCTCAACAAGCAACTAAAAGAAAACTATCAAACTGAGCTGGCAAAGTTTGAAAAAGAGTTGGCAGACTATCAAGTCAAGGAAGAAAGCTATCAAAAGGAAAAAACGGAACAAGAGCAGGCTCAGAAGAATTTCCAAGAAAAACAAACCCAGTACGAAAAAGAACGAAGCCTCTACCAAGAAGCTGAAAAAGCCTATCAAGTAGCTCTTACTAAAGCTCAAGCAGATAGCCAAAAAGATGGTTTTCTCAGCCAAGTTTACGCCCAATACCTCATTGCAAAATCGGAACCCAATGCCAGTGTTCGTTTTGAAGGTGTTTCTTCCTTCATTGCCTCTAGTCATGATTTTGGTTCAGGTCTTGACGGGGTTGCGGGAACCATTGGCAAACTCCCTTTAACCAGCCAAGCTACTCTTTTCAAAGGAGTTGGTTCCGGAACACCAGCTGGAAGTGGGGATGGTTATGGTCTAATTCTTGAAAAGAATCAACCAATTCGAGTGAGTTATACCAATCTTGCCAATACATCTTATAAGGGCCAAAAAATTACTCGTTTAGATTATACCTATGAGTTGCTATCAACCTTTGCGGAAGATGGAAAAGCCACTGCCTTTATCTACACTGATCCTACTAAAACGATCTATGTAGGAACTCATGGTAATAATCAAGGACAGGTTGACTTTGCCATCCGTCAAACCATGACCTATTTTTTTGAGGATGGTTCACCCGTCGTCTTTGATAAAGACAAGACTGCCCTCTTATCCTTCGCCTCCCGCAACAATAGTTTTGAATTTGGAGAGCAGGAATTTGTTCAATTGGACGCTAATCTTAGCTTCATTCCCATTACAGGCTCTTCCGTCAGCGGCGAAAATGGCTATGTAGCTGCTAGAGGAAGTAATAATTCCAAGGCCGACGGTTCTAAATTTGACCGCTCTGAGTGGGATCAAGACGGCCATTCCAATGAATACTACGGGGCAGGTGTTGCGCTTGCGACAGGTGGGGAGATCTCCTTTACCTTCGGAATCCGCTACAACCCCAATGATATTCAAAAATCCGCTAATCCAAGCAGACTAAGAGATCGGTCCCGCCAATGGTTTACTGTCAATGCGGACATCAAGGCGAGTGGGCTAATCCAGCAGGAAAAACCGGGCAATCCACCAATCGCTCCGCTTAAACCAGAGATCCTCACCAAAAAGCTAGAAGCTCCTAAGAAACCACTCCAACCTAAAGAGCCAGCCTATGCCACAGTCAGTCAACCAGTCCAACCTAAAAAACCAGAACTAAAGGTTATTCCAGATCTCCCACCACTAACGGTTACAGCTATCAAACCAACAGCCCCTAAAGCACCAGTTGTCTTTTTACATCAAGTTCTTTATAAAACCCCATCTGTAACTCAACCTACAAAACCAAGTAAAGAACCTCTGCTACCAAAACCAAGTACTGACGTTTCAAAAGAGAAACCGACTAGTCCTGTTAAGCAGCCACTTCCTAAGCCAAGTACTGATACTTCAAAACAGGAACCGACTAATCCTGTTAAGCGACCACTCCCTAAACCAAGTACTGATACTTCAAAACCGAGACCAAGCAGACCCGTCAAGCGACCACTTGCCCCTAGCACTAGCAAATCGAACGCAAACACTAGACATGGAATCACCTATTCAGTTCCTAACAGAACCTTTTCAGCTCCTGCCTTCAATTACAGCCAAGGACAAGGAAGTAGCTATATTCAAACCTATGTTCCATCAGTTCCTGTAACCTATCCAAGCTATGCCCCTAGTTGGACAAGTTCAAATAGCTCTACTACTATATCAGTAAATGCAGCCCCTACTCCCAAAAAAGCTACCAATACGGCCAATAAATCTAGTAAGTCGGATAGGAGCAGAGAAGATAAAAAACGAAAAGAAGAACAACGCTACAAAAATATCTATCAAAAATCAGGTATGACCAAAAAAGAGTATGACCTTCTGATGGGCACTTCTAAAAACCAGAAGTATTCCGTCATATAAAAAAGAAGGGACGTTTGCCCTCTAATTTCCAGCAAGAGTC
>NZ_JAOBSU010000159.1:0-2406 GCF_025447695.1 Streptococcus danieliae
AATCAAAAACTTCTAGAAACATTGATCTATCAGGGTTTCTAGAAGTTTTTTTAGTTATCTATGAATAATTCGGGTTACAAGTATCTTGAAAGGTGATTCTGGCATTATTTCGAGAAAACGGCTCATTGAACGAGCGACTGAACGTAAACGTGTTAAAGATACAAGTATTGGCAAGCAATTGGCCGAGGAAATTCAGGATTTGGAGTGGTTGTACACTCACTATGAGGACTATTAAGGGAGTAGGACAGAACTAAGCTTCATTGAGTTGACCTTGTCAACTGGCTTTGCCATAGCTCTAGTCCTGTCTGTCACTTGTTTCCTAGACTAGCTTGTTAGAATAAGTTGTGTGGAAGGCTTGCGCTCCACACAACTTTTTTGTCATTTAGAATATAAAAGGTTCCAGAGTTTTGATTGACTCTGGAATCTTTTGGTCTTTTTGGTAATATATGCAGAAAATCTAAAATCGTTGGATTTTGTGGTATACTATAAACACATATGAATAAATATTTATGAGTGTTTCATTAATTTTCAGGGAGGTTGAGATATGAATTGCATCTTGTTTGGTCTAGGTTGTCATGCTCAAAGACTGTATTTGGAGTTTTTGGCAAAAGAAAAGTGGATTGATAAGGTTATCATTGTTGATTCTCTGACGGAAAAAGCACGATTAGAGAGTCTATTATCCAAGACAAGCCTTCAATATGAATTGCTACTCCTTGATCGTTTAATGGGACCTTCAAACATCTTATTCTCAAAATATGAACAGATGTTACAAGAAAAAGTAACTCAGAATGCTATTAAAAAGGCACTGATCTCAACAGATGTCGCTGGTTCTAAACTCTATCTTGATTTCTGTTTAAAAAACGGTATCGATGTGATGTGTGATCGTCCAATCATGGATGAGTACCAAGAAATCTTAGAACAGTTTGAACAGAGTTCAGCAAAAATGTTTGAGATTCAAGCCCCAAAGCGAGCCCACAAAGGTTATCAGAAAATTCGTGAACTGCTCAGTGAAGTTGTTGGAGAGTTTCAGGTTCCAATTACCAAGATAGACATTTCTTATTCTGGTGGAATCTGGAATATGCCCAGTGAAAGCTTTGTGCAAGAAAATGCTCCCTCCAAATATGGCTATGGAAAACTGCTGCACAGTGGCTATCCGTTTTTCGATCTGCTAGCATTTTTTACCGAAATTAACGAAGAGCATGGCTTTTCTTATTCAAAAAGATCTCTCCTGTCAACCGATTACAGACCTAATGATTTTTATCGGTATTTTGGCAAGGTTTTTCATGAAAAAGTGGGTGTTTATGAGAAGGAGGAGCACTATGATAACTTAGAGCTCCTTAAAAACCTTGAAGCAATGGCTATTTCAGCAATTATTGATTATCAAGATCCAGATGAAAATAGTTTAACAAGGGCCCGTCTAGAACTAGCTCAGTCTGGTTTGTTGACGGAGCCTTGGTTTGACCTACCGGAGGATGTCTATCAAGGAGACAGGGAGGTTAGACAGGAATTGCTGGATATATCGGTTGGTCCCTTGATAACCATCAAAGCCTTTGGCTTTCAGGCGTCTGAACGGACAGACAAGAATCAGTTAGGAGGATTTGATAAGTTCCAAATCCGCGTCTTCCGCAATACTGCCATTATAGGTGGTAAACCTGTTGAGGTTTTCGAGTTCGGACAAGCTGAGGCAGCTGAGCTTGACCAGTTAAGGGATTATTTTTTAGATAAGGATTCTTCTTCCAGCATTCGGAAGCAGAAGGAAGCTCTTTCCTTACTAGCTGAGTTACAGCTGAACAGGTCCCAGAGATTTAAACAGGAGAATTTCCGGTTTGCTGTTGAGTTGCTCCTAAACTATAAGGGGGATTATCTGCTTTGTAAGAGAAGCTCAACTGCTAAAATTGCCCCCAATATTTGGAATATTCCCGGAGGCAAGGTCAAATACCATGAGGGAATTGAAGAGGCTCTGATCAGAGAATGCAAGGAAGAAATGAATTTGGATGTGGTTCATTTTCACTATTTAGATTCTATTTTTATCAATAAAGCCCATCAACGAATTGTTTATCTCTATTATGCAGAGGTTGAAGATATCTCTGATTTGGCCATTGACCGAAGCGAATTTGACGATTGGGATTGGATTTCTGCTGCGGATGTCGATTCTTATCAATCCTTAAATCCGCATCTGGTCCAGTGGATTAAGAAACTGGGTTAGTCTATGGGGATGATTTTGCCAAGATAGAAGCTGATACTCTTTCTATTCTTCTTCAAACGTCGTTAGCTTGGACTTGCCTAACTTCAGCTATGCCTGCGTCTTGCTGCCTAGTTTGAATTCAAAATCCCGAATTATTCATAGATAACTAAAAAAACTTCTAGAAACCCTGATAGATCAATGTTTCTAGAAGTTTTTGATTT
>NZ_JAOBSU010000015.1:0-20621 GCF_025447695.1 Streptococcus danieliae
ATAAAATTGTTATTCATGGCGCACGCGCCCATAATTTAAAAAATATCGATGTGACCATCCCCCGTGACCAGCTGGTTGTTGTGACCGGCTTGTCTGGCTCGGGAAAGTCCAGCCTGGCATTTGACACCTTGTATGCGGAAGGACAGCGGCGTTATGTTGAATCCTTATCAGCCTATGCCCGTCAATTTTTAGGGAATATGGACAAGCCGGACGTGGATTCGATTGAAGGTCTCAGTCCTGCCATCTCCATCGACCAGAAAACAACCAGTAAAAATCCCCGTTCAACAGTCGGAACCATTACTGAAATTAATGATTACCTCCGCTTGCTTTATGCCCGTGTAGGGACTCCTTACTGTATCAATGGTCATGGAGCCATTGAGGCCTCTTCAGTTGAGCAGATTGTCGACCAGGTTTTGGAGTTGCCGGAAGGGCAGCGCCTGCAGGTTCTATCCCCTGTACTTCGTAAGAAGAAAGGGCAACATAAGAATCTCCTGGCTAAAATCCAAAAAGATGGCTATGTTCGAGTTCGCGTGGATGGAGACATCTATGATGTCACGGAAGTACCGGAGCTTTCAAAAAGCAAGAAGCACGATATTGAGATTGTTGTGGACCGGATTGTCCTTCGAGATGGGATTCGCTCTAGGCTCTTTGATTCCATCGAGGCAGCTCTCCGTTTGTCCGAAGGCTATCTGGTAATTGACACTATGGATGGCAAGGAGCTGCTCTTTTCGGAACACTATGCTTGTGCAGTTTGTGGTTTTACAGTTCCTGAGTTGGAACCGCGTCTTTTCTCCTTTAATGCTCCCTTTGGCTCTTGTTCTATCTGTGATGGTTTGGGGATGAAGTTAGAAGTAGACTTGGATATTGTTGTCCCTGATCCTGCTAAGACCTTACGAGAAGGTGCCCTGGCTCCCTGGAATCCGATTTCGTCTAACTACTATCCACAAATGTTGGAGCAGGCCATGACTGCCTTTGGTATTGACATGGATACCCCTTTTGAGGAGCTCTCGCAAGAGGACAAGGACTTGATTCTTTTTGGGTCTGGTGGCCGGGAATTTGCCTTCCACTATGAGAATGAGTTTGGTGGGGTTCGGGATATTGAAATTCCTTTTGAAGGGGTGGCCAATAATATTAGCCGTCGTTACCGGGAAACGAGCAGTGACTACACTCGAAATGTCATGCGGACCTATATGAATGAGCTGACCTGTGGAAGCTGTAAAGGTTATCGCTTGAATCCACCAGCTTTGTCGGTTCGTGTTGGTGGAGAGGATGGCTTGAATATCGGGCAGGTCTCAGATTTATCCGTTGCTGATCACTTGGCTTATGTTGAAGGTCTCACCTTAACCGAGACCGAGGCAACAATTGCTAAGCCGATTGTCAAAGAGATTCACGACCGTCTGTCCTTCCTCAACAATGTTGGTTTGAATTATCTGACCCTCTCACGGACAGCTGGCACCCTCTCTGGGGGAGAAAGTCAGCGGATTCGTCTGGCGACCCAAATTGGTTCCAACCTCAGTGGTGTCCTTTATATCTTGGATGAGCCATCGATCGGCTTGCACCAACGGGACAATGATCGTCTGATCGATAGCCTGAAGAAAATGCGGGATTTGGGGAATACTCTGATTGTCGTTGAGCATGACGAAGACACCATGTGGGCAGCGGACTGGTTGATTGATATTGGTCCAGGTGCAGGTGTGTTTGGTGGGCAGGTTGTGGCTGCAGGGACTCCAGACCAGGTGGCCCAGGATCCCAATTCCTTGACTGGTCAGTACCTATCTGGCAAACGCTCCATCCCAGTTCCTCAAGAACGCCGTCCGGGAAATGGCCAGACCATTGAGGTGACAGGGGCTAGTGAAAATAATCTGAAAAATGTTTCTGCTTCTTTCCCCCTAGGGAAATTTGTGGCTGTAACGGGGGTTTCTGGATCTGGTAAGTCGACCTTGGTCAACTCTATTCTTAAGAAGGCCATGGCCCAAAAGCTCAATCGCAACTCGGACAAACCAGGGAAATTTAAAACGATTACTGGGATTAACCAGGTCGAGCGGTTGATTGACATTGACCAGAGTCCCATTGGGCGGACACCCCGCTCCAATCCAGCGACCTATACAGGTGTCTTTGACGATATTCGGGATCTCTTTGCCCAAACCAATGAGGCGAAGATTCGAGGCTACAAGAAAGGTCGCTTTAGTTTTAATATCAAGGGAGGACGCTGTGAGGCCTGCTCTGGAGATGGGATTATCAAGATTGAGATGCACTTCCTCCCAGACGTCTATGTTCCCTGTGAGGTCTGTCATGGAACCCGTTACAACAGCGAAACCCTGGAAGTCCATTATAAAGAGAAAAATATTTCGGAAATCTTGGACATGACGGTGAACGATGCGGTTGACTTCTTCCAGCATATTCCAAAAATCCAGCGGAAGTTGCAGACCATTAAGGACGTCGGTTTGGGTTATGTGACCCTGGGGCAGCCAGCGACGACTCTGTCTGGTGGTGAGGCCCAACGGATGAAATTGGCTTCTGAATTGCATAAGCGCTCAAATGGTAAGTCTTTCTATATTTTGGATGAGCCGACCACTGGCTTACATACCGAAGATATTGCGCGTCTCTTGAAGGTTTTGGAGCGTTTTGTCGAAGAAGGAAATACGGTCTTGGTCATTGAACATAACTTGGATGTGATTAAAACGGCGGATCACATTATTGACTTGGGACCGGAAGGTGGAGTTGGCGGCGGTCAGATTGTCGCGGTTGGAACTCCGGAAGAAGTGGCAGCCAACCCTGCCAGTCATACAGGGCGTTATTTACAGGCAAAATTAGAGGGGGCTTAGGTTTATGAAACGATTGAAAAAATTACAGGCGGAGCTTGTGGCGCGTGGGTTGGATGGTTTTTTGGTGAATAATCTGACCAATATTTATTATTTAACAGGCTTTTCAGGTTCTAATGCGACCCTGTTTGTAGAGCCAGAGGCAGTGACCTTTTTCACCGATTCACGCTATACCCTAGCGGCTAAGGCGATCCTTGATCCAGCCATTGATTTTGTGGAAACACGTGCGGAACTGGCAGAGGTGGCAGGGATTGTCCAGGATCGAGGTTTGAAGCGGATTGGTTTTGAACCCAATGTACCGTATCATTATTACCAAGAGTTGGCCAAGCGTTTGGCAGACCAGGAACTGGTGGCGGAAGCCAATGTTGTGGAAGGTTTACGCTTGATCAAGGACGCATCTGAGATTGCGATTATCCAAGAAGCTTGTAAGATTTCTGATCAAGCCTTTATCGATGCCTTAGAGTTCATCAAGATTGGGCAAACAGAATTGGAAATTGCGACCTTCTTGGATTTCCGGATGCGGGAGTTAGGGGCGAGTGGTTTGTCCTTTGATTCGATTGTGGCTTCTGGTCCGAATTCTGCTATGCCGCATGCCCATCCAGGTCAGCGTCAGTTGGAGTCCGGAGATACTCTTACCTTGGATTTTGGTTGTGTCTTCCAACACTATGCATCCGACATGACCCGGACTATTTACCTAGACCATGTTCAGGATGAGCAGGCTGCTCTGCATCAATTGGTTTTGGATGCCAACCAGGCGGTTATTGCTCAAGCTAAGGCCGGAATGCTTTTGACAGACTTTGACCAGGCTGCTCGCTCTTTAATTGACCAGGCTGGCTATGGCCCAGCCTTTAGCCATTCAATTGGCCATGGGATGGGGCTCGAGGTCCATGAAGAACCCTTCTTCAGGGCTGGCTCAGAGGACCGGCTTCAATCTGGTATGGTCGTGACCGATGAGCCTGGTATTTACTTGGATGGCAAATATGGTCTGCGGATTGAAGATGACCTTTGGATCCAGGAAGAGGGGTGCCAGGTTTTAACCAAGGCGCCTAAGGAGCTGATCATCATTTGAGGTTTGCCTTGAATTGTGATAGAATGAAGAGAAAAAATTATAATTGAAGAGGTATTCAAGCATGATTGATGCAAGTAAATTAAGAGCTGGGATGACTTTCGTAGCGGCAGATGGAAAATTGTTGCGTGTATTGGAAGCCAGCCACCACAAACCAGGTAAGGGAAATACGGTTATGCGGATGAAGTTGCGCGATGTTCGTAGTGGTTCAACTTTTGACACGACTTACCGTCCAGATGAAAAATTCGAACAAGCGATTATCGAAAGTCGTACAGCGACTTACCTTTACCAAATGGATGATACAGCTTACTTCATGGATACAGAGAGCTTTGAGCAATATGAAATTCCAACTGTAGCTGTTCAAGATGAGCTGCGTTTCATTTTGGAAAACTCAGAAGTGAAAATCCAGTTCTACGGAACAGAAGTGATTGGGGTAACGGTACCGACAACAGTTGAATTGACGGTTACAGATACTCAACCTTCTATTAAAGGTGCTACTGTTACAGGTTCTGGTAAACCAGCGACACTTGAAACTGGTTTGGTGGTTAATGTTCCAGACTTTATCGAAATTGGTCAAAAATTGATTATCAATACCCAAGAAGGTACTTACGTATCCCGTGCCTAGAAAGGACCAGTTATGACGCAACAATCAGGTGACATTATTATTGCCCCTCGGGTCTTAGAAAAAATCATCGCGATTGCAACAGCTAAAGTGGATGGGGTCCATTCCTTTGCCAATAAAAACATGTCGGACAGCTTGATGAAAAATAGCTCTAGCCGGGGTGTTTATATTGAAAATATGCAGGCGGATGAAAAGGTTGTGGATATCTATCTCTACCTTGAATATGGGGTATCGGTCCCTAATCTGGCTTTGGAAATTCAAAAAACAGTCAAAACAGCTGTCCGGAATTATCTAGAGATGGAATTGGCTGCGGTGAATCTTCACGTGGCTGGTATCGTTCCTGAAAAAACACCGAAACCAGACTTGAAAGACCTTTTCAACGAGGACTTCCTAAATGGTTAAGGGACAACAGGAAACTCGTCGTGATTTACGTGAACGGGCCCTTCAAACTTTGATTGGTTTGGAGTTTCAAGAGGATTCTCTAGGCCTGGTCGCTTTTGCTTATAACTATGATAAGGAAGAAGTTGAAGAGGAACGTGAAGTTCCAGTCTTCCTCCTCAATCTTGTCCAGGGGGTTCAGAATCACCAGGCTGACTTGGATCAGAAAATTGCAGCCAAGTTGAAGGCTGGTTGGACTGTGGACCGCCTTACTTTAGTTGAGAAAAATATCCTGCGTCTCGGGCTCTTTGAAATGCTTTACTTTGAAGAAACCCCAGCTATCGTTGCTGTGAACGAAGCGGTAGAGTTGGCTAAGACCTTCTCAGAACCAAAATCAGCTGGCTTTATCAATGGGGTCTTGTCGGCCTATGTGGACGAAGCAGATGCTTAGGAATTAGAAAAGAGAGGTCGTCGCTGAGCCTCTCTTTTGTGTTTTAAGAGGAGAGTTCCTGAACTTTGGAATCCTCTCCTGTTTTTAATAAGGGAAATAATTTTGTTTGGAATTTTTTTAGAATTTTCCATTTAGGTCGTTTTCGAGTCATTTCAGAACATTCAGGTTTGAAGAAGGCCAATCTATGCTATACTCATAAGCAGATTGGAGGTAGTATATGAAGACTCATTCACTTTCTTTGTCTGATTTACAGCTGCTTGTGGCAGGGACTGCTGGAACTTGCAAGTTTGTGATGGCTGGTGCTAATGGCTATTCCTGTCGTTATCCTAATGGTCAATGGGACTATATTGTGACCAAATCACCATTTGAGGCTACCAAGGATACCGTTGTCAATGGTTGGATTTCCTCCATGGCTGGTGGCTATTGGTCAGGAAGGAGACCTTAAATGAAGGAAGAAGAATTGTTGGACGCTTACTACAACCTGTTATTAAGCTCAGATCTAGGTTCGGATGAGCGGGACTTGCTCCTTAGCTATAAGCAGGATTTGCTGCTTTCCAATAAAAACTGGAAATCCCATTTTTTGAACTTAGTTGAGGACATTCGTTGCCTGTCTTTACGGAAAATGAAACAAGAAAAATTGAGTCCAGATTTGGCAGACTTTTACAAAAAAGTAGCCTTTATGGGAAAAGTGGAAGAGGAACAAGCCAGAGGTTTGGCTTCTTTGGGGATCTTTTTCCATTGAGCTTAAAAGCCCTTCAGACCAAGTCTGAAGGGCTTTGTTTGGATTAACGGCCTTGGAAAAATTTTGGTTGTAAATAAAGAAGGGGATAGAGTACTACAAGGGTGACGAGTAGGGTTAAGCCACCTGCAGTAGCATTGACGGATAGGGAATAAAGAACCGGAGACATCCCTTCGGGAGCATAGTCTGACCAAAATAGAATCCCTGCCCAGAAGTGGAAGAGGTAACGAACCAAGATAGCAGTGATGGCTCCCAAGCTGGCTAGGCTAAAGGCTTTAGCGGTTTGTCCCTTGGCCAAGGCTTGCTTGAGCGGGGTAGAAAACAAGCCAGCTAAGCCCATTACTAAAAAGGCGAAAATATACTCAATCAGGACCTGGGGGATGCTGAGATAGTAGACCTTAGATAGTAAGAAATGAAGTAGTCCCCAGCAGAGTCCCGCTAAAAGCCCAGCTTTTAAGCCACGGCGTAGGGAAAAAAGGATGAGAGGGATAGTTCCGAAGGAAGGGGTAAACCAGGAAGCAAAATCTGGTAGTAAAGAAAGACTCATGGCAAGGGCTGCAAAGATGGCAGCCTCAGTCAAGACAAGCATATTTTTGGACATAAAAAACTCCTTTCGCAAAAGCCAAGGAGTGGTAAGGTCATGGATTAGTAGACTCGTTCTAGCGAAACTTCTATCAAATCAGGTGTTTAATTGAGATAGAGCTTCAGTCTTAACATTTTCCTGCGACAGTCCTAACTGTATCAGGTTCCATGGGTATAATCTCAGCCTCAGCACCCCAAATGTTTCATCTGTTTCAGTCTAGCATAGAAAGCGCTTAAATACAAGAAAAATGCCCCTAAACCAGGGATTCTTAGAGAAGGTTGAATATGAAAGCAGTTTTGGATAGAAATTTACTGAGAAAAGGGATAGGAGAGTTCTTTTGAGTAGCAACAAAACCACCTCATCCTTCCAGGATTTGACACAGATTGTTGGAAGGATGAGGTGGTTTCAATTTCAACGAGTCTTAATTTCTGGGGCTTGCTAGGAGACTAACAGGGAGAATGTAGCCGCTGTGGTCCATAACCTGTCCCTTGATGCGTTTGAGTAGGATTTCCACCAGTAGCTCTGCCATTTCCGCGATGGGTTGTTTGATGGTGGTTAGCTGGGGATGGTAGTGTTCGACATAGTGGGTTCCGTCGTAGCCGACCACTTCCAGATCCAGTTGCATGCTTTGAGCAATATTTTGGACTTGGATAGCGGTTAAGTCATCTGAGGCGAAGATGCCATCCGGGAGCTTATCTCGGAGAATCTGGCGGATTTCCATTTCCTTCCGCTGGGTACTGTAGTGGGAGGGGAGATTGATGATGGGAGCCTCGGGGAGGACGCTGGAGAAGCCGGCGTGGCGGAGGCTGGTTGGGGAATTGGAATTGTCATTTCCTGTTAGCATGAGGATGTTGCTGGCTCCGGTTTTTAGGAGGTAGTTGGCGGCAATTTTGCCACCGCTATAGTTATCCGATGCGACGACCGGAATGTCTGGGGAGAGGTTGCGGTCAAAAGCCACGATGGGAGCGGAGACTTGATTGTAATCCTCGATTCCCAGATTGTGGCTGGAGGAAATAATCCCGTCTACTTGATTGGCTTCCAACATTTCCAGGTATTCTTTTTCCTTTTCAGGTTCTCCTTGGCTGTTGCAGATAATGGTTTTATAGCCTTGTTTGAAAAGTTCTGCTTCGAGGGCATCGATGAGCTCGGCATAGAATACATGACCCAGTTTTGGGAAAATCAAGCCGACCAGTTTGGCGGATTTTCCTTGTAGGCTGCGGGCCATGTTGTTGGGCTTATAGCCGAGCTCCCGCATACTTTGGTTGACCTTGTCAATGGTTTTTTGAGACAGGTAACCTTTGCGGTTGATGACACGAGAGACTGTAGTTGGGCTGACGCCAGCATGTTCGGCGACATCCGTTAGTTTAACGGCCATGGTTTGCGAGTGGATAGTAGTGCCCAGTTACTTGTCCCTTGGTCTGATAGCAACCTGTTTGGTCCTGACCCGGGAAGGCCCGGCCAGAGAGCACAAATTCGCCATCGTTGATAAAGATTTCAAAGGTGGATTGATCCACAAAAATCCGGAGCATGGTTTCCCCTTCTGGGAGGTCGAGACTGCGACTTTCTCCGTGTTCGAGGTCAAAGCGGTGAGCCAAGCCTGAACGGTCAACGGTCAGGCGACCTGCTTGACGGTCGATTTGGATTTGGAGACCTTCTTTGGCTGGATTGGCAAAAAGCACCAGGGTCGCATCGTCTTGCGCAGCGATAGTGAGCTCTAACTCATAACGATTGTTGGTTTCGAGGCGGTCAGCCCAGGTTTCCTGTCCTTGACGAAGATCTGTGATAGCTTCAACGGGTTCTTGATAGAGTTTCCCATCTTTTAGACTTAATTTTTTGACCAGAGACATACAACCTTGGTGTTCATAGTGATCGGACGGGTAGCTGATATCTGGCAAGCCCATCCAGGAGATGGCATAGGCTGTTCCGTCAGGAGCATTGAAGCCCTGAGTGGCATAGGTTTCAAATCCGTAGTCCAACTGCATTAGAGGACCAACATTGACCATTTGTGCCGTGGTCCTGTCAAACGATTGACCGATCTTATAGAGGTTAGGATAGATATTTTGGTAATCAAAAATTTCCTTGTCTAAGCCCTGTGGACAGTAGAGGAGGACCGGTTGCTGGTCAATAAAGACAAGATTTGGACACTCCATCATGTAGGCGGTACGGTCATTGGCAAAATCCAAATCACCAACGGCGCCCCAGTTGCGGATATCCTTATCCTCAGCCTTGTAGAGACGGACAAAGCCTTTTTGGTCCAAGTCTTGCCCACCGACGATGGCATAATAATCTTCTTCCAATTGGAAGATTTGTGGGTCACGGAAGTGATCGGTCGCATCACTCGGCTGCTCAATCAGCACCTGATCGATTTTTTCCAAAGTGCCATCGCGATGCAAGAGAGCGCCAATTTGTTTGGGATGGCGAATCCAGTTCTCGTCGCGGACATTTCCGGTGTAAAAGAGGAAGAGCTGGTCTGCGACCTGTAGGGCGGACCCGGAATAAGCGCCATGGCTGTCAAGTGGGGTGTCAGGAAGAATTTTGAGACCGGTCTCCTTAAAGATTACGAGGTCGTCACTCTCCAATTGTACCCATTGCTTGAGTCCGTGGGCTGCTCCAAAAGGGAAGTTCTGGTAAAAGAGAATCCACTTCCCGTCAAAATAGGAGAATCCATTGGGGTCGTTGAGTAGTCCAGTAGCAGGTTCAACGTGGTAGTGGTTGTGCCATGGGGACTGGGCATTGAGTTCTTTCAGGTCTTGAACTTCTTGTTCTGTCCAGTCTTCATAACGTTTGTAACGTAATTCGGTAGTCCATTTCATAAAAGCGCCTCCATAGTTTTTGCTATTTTATAGTAAATGTTTTCCTAAGAAAAATCAAGGGTTTACCTCCTCAAAAATATTTTTTCTGCAAAACGATTGACATATTTCGCAGATGTGGTAGAATAACAAGTGACAAAACGGTGAACCGTTTTCAAAACTAAAACAAGGAGTTGTTATAATGGATAACAAGCAGATTGCCCAATCCGTAATCGAAGCGCTTGGTGGACAAGAAAACGTGAATAGTGTTGCCCACTGTGCCACTCGTCTACGGGTTATGGTCAAAGATGAGTCCAAAATCGACAAATACACAGTTGAGAAATTGGACAAGGTTCAAGGAGCCTTCTTTAACTCTGGTCAATACCAAATCATCTTTGGTACTGGTACTGTTAATAAAATTTATGAGGAAGTTGTAGCTTTGGGACTTCCAACTAGCTCAACTGGGGAGCAGAAAGCTGAAGCAGCCAAGCAAGGGAACTGGTTCCAACGCTCTATCCGGACCTTCGGTGACGTGTTTGTTCCAATCTTGCCTGCGATCGTTGCGACTGGTCTTTTCATGGGGATTCGTGGTGCGATTACTAACGATGCGGTTCTTGGCTTATTTGGAACCACTTCAGAAGCTTTCTCAAGCACAGACTTCTACTTGTGGACTCAGGTTCTAACTGATACCGCCTTTATCTTCTTCCCAGCCTTGATTGCTTGGTCTGCCTTCCGTGTCTTTGGCGGAAATCCAGTCATCGGGATTGTCTTGGGCTTGATGATGGTTAGTCCAGCCCTTCCAAATGCTTGGGCGGTTGCTTCAGGAGATGCAGAACCCTTGATGTTCTTTGGCTTTATCCCCGTTGTTGGCTACCAGAACTCAGTGTTGCCAGCCTTCTTCATTGGTTTGCTTGGTGCTAAGCTAGAGAAGTGGTTGCACAAAAAAGTGCCAGATGTTTTGGACCTCTTGTTGGTACCATTTATAACCTTCTTGGTGATGTCTGTTCTTGGTTTGTTTGTGATTGGACCTGTTTTCCACTCGGTTGAAAACATCGTCCTTGCAGCAACAACAGCAATCTTGGCCTTGCCATTTGGTCTTGCAGGATTGATTCTAGGTGGAGTTCACCAGTTGATCGTGGTTACAGGTGTTCACCATATTTTCAACCTCTTGGAAGCGCAGTTGATTTCAAATACTGGTCGCGATCCATTTAACGCCATCATTACAGCAGCTATGTCTGCGCAAATGGGGGCAACTCTTGCGGTTGGTGTGAAGACCAAAGATAAAAAGCTCAAAGCTCTGGCCTTCCCAGCAGCCCTATCTGCCAGCTTGGGAATTACTGAACCAGCAATTTTCGGGGTTAACCTTCGTTTCGGTAAACCATTTGTAATGGGATTGATCGCCGGTGCAGCTGGTGGTTGGTTGGCATCTATCTTGAACCTTGCAGGAACAGGATTTGGAGTGACGATTATCCCTGGTACCCTTCTTTACCTAAACGGTCAGCTCTTGCAGTATGTCCTTATGGTTGCTGTATCAACGGGTCTTGGATTCGCCCTTACTTATTCTTTCGGCTATAAGGAAGAACAAGAAGAGGTTGCGGAAGTCGATGAGGCTGTTGAAGCAGCGCAAATGGTTGGTTTGCAGAATGAAGCTGTCGCAACTCCTGTTGAAGGAGAAACTGTAGCGCTTGAAACGGTTAATGATCCAGTCTTCTCAAGCGGTGCAATGGGCAGCGGAATTGCTATCAAACCAAGCCAAGGTGTGGTTTACGCACCAGCAGATGCAACAGTTACTGTGGCCTTTGAAACAGGTCATGCTTACGGTTTGAAAACAGACAAGGGTGCAGAACTCTTGATCCACGTGGGAATTGATACCGTTTCAATGGCTGGTAAAGGATTTGAACAGAAAGTTCAATCTGGCGCTAAAGTTAAAGCAGGGGATGTCTTGGGAACCTTCGATGCTGCAGCGATTGCGGAAGCGGGTCTGGAAGATACAACCATGTTTATCGTAACTAATACGGCTGAATATGAACAAGTAGCTCCAGTAGCAGCTGGACAAACTGTTCAAAAAGGTTCAGAAGTTCTTAGCCTTTCTGCTAAATAAGTGTTACTATAAAAGGCCGAGACAACTGTCTCGGCCTTCCTTATGTCAAGAATCATAAAAAATTGAAATTAGGAGGATCTTGTATGTCTGAAAAATTATATGCCAGCTTAGAAGCTGGTGGAACGAAGTTTGTCTGTGCTGTCGGAAACAGTAACTTTGAAGTCGTGGAAAAAATCCAATTTCCAACTACAACACCTGCTGAAACGATTGGACAAGCGATTGACTTTTTCTCAAAATTTGACCTAGCTGGTTTGGCGATTGGTTCTTTTGGACCATTGGATATTGCCCATAGTTCTGAAACCTATGGCTATATCACAACAACTCCGAAACCTCATTGGGCTAATGTGGACTTGTTGGGGCCTTTTAAAGAGGCTTTGAATATTCCCGTTTATGTGACAACAGATGTAAACTCATCAGCTTTTGGTGAAATTGTTGCGCGTAACCACCAAGTGAAAAACCTTGTTTATTACACCATCGGTACTGGCATCGGTGCAGGTGTTATTCAAGATGGGATATTTATCGGAGGGCAAGGACACCCTGAAATGGGCCATGTACCTGTGGCTGTGCATGACCTGGATCGGAAAGCTGGTTTTGAAGGAATTTGTCCCTTCCATGGTGACTGTTTGGAAGGGATGGCAGCTGGACCAAGTCTGGAAGCCAGAACCGGTATCCGAGGTGAGAATATTCCTTTGGATTCGGATGTCTGGGATATTCAAGCTTCCTATATTGCCCAGGCAGCAGTGCAGGCAACCTTGACCTTCCGCCCACAAGTGATTGTATTTGGAGGTGGAGTTATGGCTCAAGAACACATGGTCGAGCGAGTTCACAAGCAATTTGAAAAAATGCTCAATGGCTACCTACCTGTGCCAGATCTAAAAGACTATATCGTTACCCCAGCTGTAGCTGACAATGGTTCCGCAACCCTTGGAAACTTTGTCTTGGCTAAAGAAGTGAGTGAGTCCTAAGATGGCTCCAGAAATCATTCGAGATCAGGTCTTTCTAAGCCAGCCGTCACTTCCTGTCACACCCATGGACATCGGCCTAGCCGACTCTCTACGGGCGGCCCTAGCAGCCAACCGCGAGCGTTGTGTGGGCTTGGCCGCCAATATGATTGGCCACCAGAAACAAGCCATGATTATTAGCCTGGCACCAGGTCTCGATTTGGTTCTCTTTAAC
This sequence comes from Streptococcus danieliae, assembly GCF_025447695.1. Classification (NCBI taxonomy): domain Bacteria; kingdom Bacillati; phylum Bacillota; class Bacilli; order Lactobacillales; family Streptococcaceae; genus Streptococcus; species Streptococcus danieliae. Next base: position 12,728 of record NZ_JAOBSU010000015.1, read on the forward strand.
CCAACCATCCTGAGCCAGTCTGAACCCTACCAGACAGAGGAAGGCTGTTTATCCCTAGACGGCATTCGGCCAACAAAACGTTATCGGAAAATCCAGATTACCTATTGGGATCAAAACTTTCAACAGCAGGAACTGGATCTGGAAGGTTTTCCAGCCCAAATCTTCCAGCATGAATGGGATCATTTTCAGGGAATCTTGATTTAGGGCACCTCTAAAAAACCCAGTTTTTCTTCAAATTGAATCACTCAAACCTTGATAAATCAACATTTAGATTTTCAGAAATTTAGTTTTTAGGCTCGGGTTCATTAGCCCCTTTTCTTATTTCTGGACCTTTTGAATCTCCTAGACCTTTTTCATGCTATACTGAAGATATCTGAAAGGAGGATCAAATATGAGTCCGAGTGAATTGTGGCAGGCTTATTTATTGATCAATCCAACTGCGGGTTCGTAACCAGAGGCTTGGGCCTTTGGAGCGGAGGCTGATCGACTAGCGGGCTTGGTGTTGGCGGGCCAAAAGACGGCGACTAGCTCTGCTTATGACTTGTATCAATTGGCGGGGGAAGACCTACCAAAGGAGGGGGGCTATGACATTCTTTTAGATGGTCAGGGACAGGCTCTTGCTGTTTTGGCAACTCGTAAGGTCTATGTCTGTCCTTTTGATCAAGTCACGGAGGAACATGCTTACCAGGAGGGGAGTATGAGCCCTTGCCAGGAGAGTCAGCAGATCTAGAATCATTTAAGGTAGCCAGTCTGCTTCATTGGCGGCAGGTGCATGAGGATTTTTTTATAGTAGCTTTAATGGAAGCGGGCTTGAATTTTTCAGAAAAGATGTTGGTTGTTTGTGAAGAATTTGAACTGGTTTACCGCCCTGAAGATTAGGGAGGGCTGAACAACCACTGAGAGGTAGAATTCGCCAAGGAGTATGCCTGCAATTCAGGGGAAAGTGTCACCGTCTTCGGCTGAATCACTAGAGGATGTAGAAGCAACCGCGATCAGTATCTATGTTCCGATTTCCAAGCATGTTTTTCATTTATTAACAGTACCGCAAGGCAAGTATGAACTTTTTGTAACCATTGAGGTTGATGATGGTGGTTATCCAGCGGATATTTTTATCGATAGCATCTCGGGTGCGATTGATGTGATTGTTCCGGAGCCTTTTGATGGGGATTACCAGATTGATCTGCATAATGGAGCGCGGTTGTTAGAGATGCCCTCAACAACGCACAGGAGTCCTCGTAAAATTCGTATTGTTGCTTATAGAGATGTTCGGATTAAAATAGGAGACTAGCGGGGGTCCATCCTCGGTCGACTTGTAGCCCTTCAAACCTTGACATTTGGTCAAAAGATGATACTATAAAGTCAAGTTATAAAACGTTTACAGAGGTGATGGGAATGGCTGAAAAATCATGGTTTCAGAAACGAATTGGTTCTTTATTTACGAGTAAGGAAATGGAGACCAGTGGTGAGGTTGTTGTAGCGAGTCCCCTTGAGGGACTGGTCTTGCCCTTGGAAGAGGTTAGTGATCCTGTTTTTGCGAGTGGAGCTATGGGTAGAGGTTTTGCAGTTAAGCCGGAGAGCGACCTCGCTTACGCACCTGTGAGTGGTGAAGTGACCATTGCTTTTGAGACGGGGCATGCTTATGGTTTGCGCACCGATCAAGGAGTGGAGCTATTGATTCACATTGGGATTGATACGGTGTCCTTAGAGGGGGCAGGTTTTGATGCCCGTGTCAAACAGGGACAGCAAGTTGAAGCCGGTGAGGTCTTGGTCCAGTTTGATCGAGAAGTTATTGCCCAAGCTGGTTTGGAAGCGACAACGATGATTATCGTGACGAATCCAGCTGACTATTCTCAGATGGAGCGGTTAGCCCCTGAGACTGTGAAAGAGGGAGAAGCCCTGTTTGTTTTGAAGCGACCAGAATAAGAGGTCAAAGAGCTGTTCATCACGGGCAGCTTTTTTTGTCAGCCCAGCTGGATTGGTTGGAAAGTCTTTTTTCATTTTCGGCTAAGAATTTTCAAGATGTCCTAGATTATGGTATAATGAAAGGCAGTAAAAAATCAATAAGTAAGGAAAACGATGGCAAATTTATTAAAATCCATTATTGAAAACGACCGGGGAGAACTCCGGAAAATTGAACGAATGGCAGACCGTGTTTTTTCCTATGAAGAGGAAATGGCTGCTCTTACGGATGAGGAACTCAAGGCTAAAACCGATGAGTTTAAAGAGCGGTATGACGAAGGTGAGTCCCTAGATGATCTTTTGTATGAAGCCTTTGCGGTTGTCCGTGAAGGTGCTAAACGGGTACTTGGGCTTTTTCCTTATAAGGTACAGGTTATGGGGGGGATTGTGCTCCATCATGGCGATGTACCGGAGATGCGGACGGGGGAAGGAAAGACCCTGACCGCGACCATGCCGGTTTACCTCAATGCCATTTCTGGTGAAGGGGTTCACGTTGTTACAGTTAATGAGTATCTGAGTGAGCGGGATGCAACTGAGATGGGTGAACTCTACTCGTGGTTGGGTCTTTCTGTAGGGATCAACTTGGCTTCTAAGTCACCGATGGAGAAGCGTCAAGCCTATGCCTGTGACATCACTTATTCTACGAATGCCGAGATTGGTTTTGACTACTTGCGGGACAACATGGTGGCGCGTCCGGAAGATATGGTTCAACGCCGTTTGAATTACGCCTTGGTTGATGAGGTCGATTCTATCCTGATTGATGAGGCTCGGACGCCTTTGATTGTATCGGGGCCGGCTTCTTCTGAAACCAACCAGTTGTATTACTTAGCGGATCGCTATGTTAAAACCTTGAACGAGGATGACTACATTATTGATGTACCATCCAAGACTATTGGTTTGTCTGATTCTGGGATTGACAAGGCCGAAGCCTACTTCAAGCTAGACAACCTCTATGACATTGAGCATGTAGCCTTGACCCACTTTATTGACAATGCGCTGCGGGCCAACTACATCATGACCTTGGATATTGACTATGTGGTCAGTCCAGAACAAGAGATTCTGATCGTCGACCAATTTACAGGTCGGACCATGGAAGGACGCCGTTTTTCTGACGGTTTGCACCAAGCCATTGAGGCCAAGGAAGCGGTTCCGATTCAAGATGAAAGTAAAACATCGGCTTCGATTACCTACCAGAACCTCTTCCGGATGTATAAAAAGCTATCTGGAATGACCGGGACGGGTAAAACGGAAGAAGAAGAGTTTCGTGAAATTTACAATATTCGGATTATCCCAATTCCAACCAACCGTCCTGTACAGCGGATTGACCATCCAGACTTGCTTTACCCAAGTCTAGAAGCTAAATTTAAGGCCGTGGTTGAAGAAGTCAAGTACCACTATGAGAAACGCCAACCAGTTCTTGTTGGTACGGTTTCGGTTGATACAAGTGACTACCTGTCTCAAAAATTGGTAGCAGCCGGTATCCCTCATGAAGTTTTGAATGCAAAAAACCATTACAAGGAAGCTCAAATCATCATGAATGCGGGCCAACCTGGTGCTGTTACGATTGCCACTAACATGGCTGGACGGGGAACCGACATCAAGTTGGGAGAAGGAGTCCGTGAAAATGGTGGACTCTGCGTAATTGGAACTGAGCGTCATGAAAGTCGTCGGATTGATAACCAGCTGCGGGGACGGGCTGGTCGTCAAGGAGACCCAGGAGAATCACAATTCTACCTCTCCCTCGAAGATGATTTGATGCGTCGTTTTGGTTCAGAACGGATTAAAGCTCTTTTGGATCGGATGAACTTGTCCGAAGAGGAATCTGTGATTCGCTCTGGGATGTTGACCCGTCAAGTGGAAGCGGCTCAGAAGCGAGTTGAAGGGAACAACTACGACACTCGTAAACAGGTCTTGCAGTATGACGATGTGATGCGGGAACAGCGGGAGATCATTTATCGGGAACGGTATGATGTGATTTCTGCTGACCGGGACTTGGCTCCTGAGATCCATGCCATGATTCGTCGGACCATCAAACGCCAAGTGGAGAACCATAGCCGTTCTTCTAAGGAAGAGCGCTTAGAAGCACTTTACAATTTTGCCCATTATTGCCTTGTTCCGGAAGATGAAATCGAAAAAGAAGATTTGGAAGGTCTTTCAGATGCGGCCATGGTCGATTATCTCTACGACTTGGCGATGGATGTTTACGATGACCAGGTTGCTAAATTGCAAGATGATTCTGCGGTTAAGGAATTCCAGAAGGTCTTGATTCTACGAGTTGTTGATAACAAGTGGACAGATCATATCGATGCCTTGGACCAACTCCGGAATGCCGTTGGTTTGCGGGGATATGCCCAAAACAATCCAGTCGTAGAATACCAGTCTGAAGGTTTCCGCATGTTCAATGACATGATTGCATCCTTGGAGTATGATGTGACTCGTTTAATGATGAAGGCACAGATCCATCAACAAGAACGTCCTCGGGCCGAGCATAAGATTACAACAACTGCAACCCGCAATATTGCCGCAGAAGGTAAGGAATTACCAGGAGATATTGATTTAAACCAGGTTGGTCGTAACGATCTTTGCCCTTGTGGATCTGGTAAACGATTTAAAAACTGTCATGGACAGCGCTAAAATGGCTTAACAGGCTCGAGTTGGTTATAGACTCCAGCAGAATGTGACTGGCAGCAGGCCTCAAGGCATTGTAGAATTAAATGGAAGGAGTGTGGGCAGTCAAGCTCCACTCCTTTTTGCAGGTAAGAAGATGATTATTGGACATGGGATAGATATGGAGGACTTGGCTTCGATTGCCAAGGTAGTGGAAAAGAAGCCACGCTTTGCGAGTAAGGTGTTAAGGCCCGCAGAGCTAGCTGTTTATGAAAGCTTGAGCCCGAGACGCCAGCTGGAGTATTTGGGGGGGCGCTGGACGGCTAAGGAAGCCTTCGCCAAGGCCTGGGGAACCGGGATTGGTGCAGGACTCTTGCGCTTTCAAGATTTAGAGATTTTAAACAGGGAAAATGGGGCTCCATATTTTTCAAAAGCCCCCTTTGCCGGGAGCATCTGGATTTCTATTAGCCATACCAAAACAATGGTTCAAGCCAGTGTCATTTTAGAGGAGGTAAGCCATGAAAACGAGTCCCCATCGGCCGACTAAGGCAGTTATTGCACTAGATGCCATCGCCTATAATATTGAGCAGGTTGCTAGCCAATTACCGGTAGGAACCCTGCGAATGGCTGTGGTCAAGGCCAATGCCTATGGCCATGGAGCAGTTGCGGTCTCTCATTATATCCAAGGGATCGTAGATGCCTTTGGCGTTTCAAACATTGATGAGGCCTTGGAGTTGCGGGAAACAGGGATTACAAAAGATATTTTGGTCCTAGGGGTGACAGCCTATGCGGCGGTGTCTCTGGCCCAGGAGCACGACATTTGCTTGACAGTGGCTAGTAGCGACTGGGTGCAAGAACTCTTGAGTTTGGGGCAGAGCCTGGACGGCTTACGGGTCCATCTGAAGGTTGATTCTGGTATGGGGCGGATTGGTTTCCGGTCGGCAGCTGAAGTCCAGCAAGCCCAGCAGGCCTTGCAGACCCAAGGCGTGCGAGTGGAAGGTATTTTTACCCATTTTGCGACTGCTGATGAAGTGGATACAGCCTATTTTGATGAGCAGGAGCAGCGCTTTGCCAGCCTCTTAGCGGAGCTGGACCAAGTTCCAGCTCTGGTGCATACTTCTAATTCTGCAACCAGCATTTGGCATCCTGAGACGGTCTTGAACATGGTGCGCTTGGGCAATATTATTTATGGTATGAATCCGAGTGGTGGTCTTTTGGAACTTCCTTTTGAAATCAAAGCAGCCTTGTCTTTGGAATCCGAACTGGTCCATGTAAAAAAAATCGCTTCCCAGCAAGGCGTGGGTTATGGAAAAACCTATATGAGCCAAGAGGAAGAGTATATTGGGACGCTTCCGTTGGGCTATGCCGATGGTTGGACGCGGGACATGCAGGATTTTCATGTCCTGGTTGACGGTGTCTTTTGCCCCATTGTCGGCCGCGTTTCAATGGATCAACTGACCATTCGTTTGCCTAAGGCCTATCCGCTTGGAACCAAGGTCGTTTTGATTGGGACCAGTGGTCAGGAGGCCATTGATGTGACCCAAGTCGCAGACTATCGTGGGACCATTAACTATGAAGTTGTTTGTTTGTTGAGTGATCGTATTCCTCGAGTTTATCGGAAATAGGTGATCTATGAATTTGCATCAACCCTTAACCGTTTTAGCTGGTGTTGGTCCTAAGTCGGCAGAAAAATGGACGCGTCTGGGGATCCAGACCCTGCAAGATTTACTCTTGTATTTTCCCTTTCGTTACGAAGATTTCAAAAATAAGTCGGTATTTGATCTAGAGGATGGTGAAAAGGCCGTCTTGTCTGGCCAGGTAGTTCGTCCGGCCAGTGTACAGTATTATGGCTACAAGCGGAACCGCGTGCGTTTTTCCATCCAACAAGACCAGGTGGTGATTGGTGTTAACTTTTTTAACCAACCCTATCTGGCAGACAAGATTCAAATGGGGGCGACGGTGGCTGTCTATGGCAAGTGGGATCAAGCCAAGAATAGTCTGACCGGCATGAAATTTCTGACCCAGATTGACCAGGAGTTGCAGCCGGTCTACCATGTGGCTCAAGGGATTTCCCAGGCCAGCTTGGTGAAGTTAATTCGCCAGGCTATAGATGAGGGGCTCCATCACTTATTGGAGGAGAATTTACCCCAGACCTTGCGGGACCGCTACCGCCTCTTGGACCGGGTTAGGGCAGTTGAGTACATGCACTTCCCCCCAGATTTGCCAGCTTATAAGCAAGCTTTACGGCGGATTAAGTTTGAAGAGCTCCTCTATTTTCAATTGCCTTTGCAGCTCCTAAAAAGAGAGCAAGGCCAGGTTGGGGAGGGGGAAATCCTGGCTTATTCACCGGATCTCCTGGCCCAGGCGAAGGATCAACTCCCTTTTTCCCTGACTCAAGCCCAGGAGCAGGTCTTGCAGGATATTTTGGCAGACATGGCTAGTGACCGGCAGATGAGCCGCTTGCTGCAGGGAGATGTGGGAAGTGGAAAAACGATTGTCGCTGCCTTGGCCATGTATGCCGCTTTTACCGCCGGCTACCAAGCAGCTCTGATGGTGCCAACGGAAATCTTGGCGGAACAGCACATGGAGAGCTTGAATCAGCTCTTCCCAGAGGTGCCTAAGGTCTTACTCAAGGGGAGTCAGACGGGGACTGTTAGACGAGAGGTCTTGGAAGAAATCGCGTCTGGGCAGGCAGCTTTTGTGATCGGGACCCATGCCCTCATTCAGGAGGGCGTGACCTATCGGCGCCTGGGTTTGATCATTGTCGACGAGCAGCACCGCTTTGGAGTCAAGCAAAGACGGGCCTTACGGGAGAAGGGACTGCGGCCGGATGTTCTCATGATGACCGCAACGCCCATCCCACGTACTCTGGCCATCACAGCCTATGGTGACCTCGATGTCTCGGTCATTGACCAGTTGCCAGCAGGACGCAAACCGATTATTACCCGCTGGGTCAAGCATGAGCAACAGGACCAGGTCTACAGCTGGTTAAAGGAGAAAATCGGCAAGGAAGGGGCCCAGGCCTATGTGATTTCCCCTTTAATCGAAGAATCCGAAGCTCTGGATTTAAAAAATGCCCAAGACCTACAAAGTGAATTACAAGCCTTCTTGGGACAGGATATTCAAGTTGGCCTACTCCACGGTCGGATGAAGGCGGTTGAGAAGGACCAGGTTATGGATCGCTTTAAAGCTGGAGAGTTGAATGTCCTGGTCTCCACAACAGTGATCGAGGTCGGGGTCAATGTCCCCAATGCTTCCATTATGATCATTGTTGATGCCGACCGCTTTGGCCTTAGCCAGCTCCACCAGCTCCGCGGCCGAGTCGGCA
>NZ_JAOBSU010000160.1:0-2395 GCF_025447695.1 Streptococcus danieliae
TCTCCGGCTATGCTTAGCCAGAATTCCAGTATTCAGTTAATCGATAAGACCATCACGATTACACACGGCGATGATGGCTCGAAGACAGCCAGCATGACGGCTAGACTTCAGGGCGGGGGCGGTTACTCCCCTAACACCTTGAGTATTGGCCGGCAAGGCTATCAGTTGGCAGCAATTGCCAGAGCTAGTTCAGCGACGGTACCGAATGGGGTGATTGGCGCGCAAATGACAATCACAATCCAACCGGTAAAAGCTGGCTATACTCACACAGTTCGTTATGAGTTTGAAAGCAGGTCCGGAACAATTGCTTCCAATGTAGCAACTTCAGCAAATTGGACCCCACCCATGGAGTTGTGTGACCTCTACCCTAATTCGACAACAGGGACTGGTCAAATCCACGTCGACACCTATAGTGGTGGTCGTAAGCTAGGGACCCGGTCTTTTTCAACAACCTTGACGATTCCGGATTCTGTCAAACCAACCCTCAGCAATTTCAGTTTGCTGGAAGGGAGTGATGTGGTTAAGCGGGTATTGCCCAATGGACCTTTTGTTCAGGTCTTATCCCAAATCAAGGTTAATTTTGGGGTAGCTCAAGGAGTACGGGGCTCTACCATCAAGAATTACAAGGCAGTTATCCTTGGCAGCAATCAAACGGTCACAGAGAATAATGGAACTTTTGGGATCGTTGACAGGAGCGGTGAAATTACAGTCAGAGCGAGCGTTGTGGATAGCCGGGGACGAGAGTCACCAGCTATTGACAAAAAGGTCCGTGTAGAGGCCTACCATGCGCCGATTCTGTCCTTTTCTGTTGAGCGGGCGGGAGCGCTGCAGGATCAGCTCTTGATTAATCGAAACGCTAAGGTGGCAAGCCTTGGCAATAAGAACCGGATGAAGTTGCGCTTTTATGCGGCTAGGGGCTTGTCTCCAAACTACGCAGCAGCTAATGGTCCGGCAGGGGGTGAGTGGACCTCTACTTTTGAGTTTATTAACTCGAGAGCACAGCTCTCTGGTAGTTATTCTGGAACCAGTTCTTGGATGATTAAGGGAGTCCTGGAAGATGTTTTCACCTCGACCGAGTTTGTCTTCTCGGTTCCGACTGAACAGGTAGTTCTTTCTTATACTCCGCACGGGGTCGGGATCAAGAAACCTTGGGAGAGAGGGGCGGTGGATGCCAAAGGAGATGTTTATGTTGAAGGGAATCTGCTTGTCGATAATAAACACATCCAGTATCACCAACTAACTAGTAAAAGTGGTCGGTCTACTTACCATGCCTCTCGGGCAGTCGATTTGAACCAGAAAACGATTAATCAATTCTTTTCTGTTAATGAACCTAAAAATGGTCCCCTGGGTGACTTTGTCGGTCAGTTTTTTGTGGCAGTTTATTCTGAATCAGATCGCTATCTCTCTCAAGATTTAATCGAAAAAGCAACGGGAAGGCGTTTTACACGAACCCGACACAATGGAGACTGGACTCCCTGGAAACAACTGGCTTTTAAAGAAGCGAAGGAGCCTGCTAAAACTAGCAGTCGGCAACTGAATCTATTTTGGGGAGTTAAGGCGACTGTTGTTCGAAAGGGAGATACAGTTACTCTCTCAATCAACAGGGGAATCTATAATATTAATTCATCTGCGGAGTATCGAGCTGTGACAGAGACAATTCCGGCAGGTTTTCGGCCAATCAGTGAAAGCCACCTTATTATGTATGCGAATAGCGGTGCCTCTTCGGCAGGAACTTCAGTAGCTCATATTGCTTCTGACGGATCGCTAAAACTCACTAATAATGTTTTGGGTGGAAAAGTTTGGACAGGGACGGTTACCTATCTGACAAACGACCCTCAACCTTAGAAAAAAGGAGAAATCAATGAAGTTAGAATACAACTCTAAAAGTTTAGATTACGGACAGGATGGTCAGCCATCACGGACCAAGGTTTTACTAACCAATCTAGAAGGGGCTGCCTATCCGGTATTTTTGCCGGCCGATGTCATCAATGATTCGGATGCCGAGTTATTGGAGAAGGCGTTAGAGATCGTTTATGAAGAGAACTTCCCACATCGGGCCGAGAATGAGAAGTTTAATCTCATTGGTGAGAAGATGGCTAAAATTGATGAGGCAGTTGATGTGGCTAATGAAGCTGTTGCAGAACTTCGTCAGACTTCTGAAGAGGCGAAGATTCAAATGAGAAAAAATGAGCAGCGGATCGATGCGGCAGTTGCAGAACTGACAAGCTTAGTTTTAGGTGCTATTTTTCCGGGAGCAGAAGAAGTGGAGGTAGAGGAATGAGTCTATTATCTAAAGTGACAACAAGTGCGGCACTAGTAAAGAAAGGAAAATTTACCATGAAATTCAAAAAAGAACACCAAATTGTAAAATCTTGGGTATCTCTAGTTAATGCAG
>NZ_JAOBSU010000161.1:0-2315 GCF_025447695.1 Streptococcus danieliae
TCGTTAAATTTACATCTACAAGGTGTTTATCCTGCATTTCCAATGCCTTTCTCTACACAATACTATCTATAATTATACAATAAATACGGACGATTTACCAAACCTTTACAATCCGCTACAAATAAACACATCTCATTACATGACGAAGAACCGAAATTCATATTTTTACAGATTTTAACGATTTTTTCCGTTATTTGTGCCACTTTTATGCCACTTTTGCCACCTAAAAACCGCCCCGAATTCGAGGCGGTTAGTGTTAGAAAATCAATGGAACCTTTCCATTAAATTTTAGACTATTGTAGCATATTCTCACGGTTACAACATTTCAAAACATCATTAATTCTCAAGAAAATCTGATGCAAAAAAGCCCCCGGAAAAGTTCCGAGGGCTACTTTCATATCACTATTTCTTAAGACCAGCAATCAGCTTATTCACTGTCTCATCGTCTAACTTATCCACATTTGACTTGGTTTGGAAATTATCAAAGGTTTTCTGCGATACCTGAATATGCGGTACTCCTTGATTCCAGAAATTCTCTGGATCCTTGGCATCTAGTAGGGCATAAAAGACCCCTCCTGTCATGAGCGCAATACCTCGGTCTTTAGCTGAAATTGTAAACATAGCTGCTCCTCCATTATTTTCTACTGTTGCTTCTACTTTCGTTTCTTGAGCTGTTCCATTTGCGGCTTCCTTGGCCATCCGGACTAACTTGTCTAGGTCAATTCCACCCGGGCAAGCGGTCGCCACAATCTCCTTATGACCAACAATGTGCTTGCGGTCAATTGGAATATTATAGCGGCGGCACAAATCTGCAATCAATTTCGCTGAATTCTTGTAGGTCTCCTCTGCAATCTGCCAGCCCGGTGCTCCAGTTGAATTAAGGTGCTCGATGCCGATTGAACGAGCATTCATCTCCGCATTCCCTGCGTGCCAGGCTGGGAAATTCTCACCTACACATCCCCAAATCTTGTCGGGAGTGACTTGATAATGAGCTGAGGTTTCATTCCCGCTAGATACATACCAAGTGCGACGTGCATTCTCATCGCTGGTTCCCGCATTGTGATGAATCACAATCCTGTCAATCTTGGCCCGAGTGCCTCCAGCGTACATGAGATTCGGGTCAATATCGGTAATGAGACCGCTGAATAAGTCCTCGCCTACTTTTTTCGGTTCCACAGTAGCTTTTCCTTCTTTTTGTTTTTGGTTGGAATATGGCAATCGGAACCAGCCAATGACGTTGCTATAGTCACGATAGTTCTTGCGGGTATAGCCACCACCTCCAACTTCCAGCTGGTCATTAATACCATTTCTATTATCATCTCGGTAGCCGTCGATATTTTGCTCGATTGTATGCATCCCGTTGACATCGGCAAATACAACCACCCCGATGTGCCCCCATGGATGCGGATCATTCATGACAAAGAAATCACCAGGTTCTGGAAGCAGATAGGGGTCATTGGGATTGTTGTAAATTACAATCAAGCCCATTTCTTTAGCCTTTTTTAAACCATCGGCTGCATTGACATAGGCGAGATTCTTTTTACCGTCGGTAAAATACTGCACAATACTATCAATCAAGGCCACACATTGACCACCGTAGGGGTTGGTAGGGACTGTAACCTTCTTCCCTACCAAACTGTTGGCATGATTAACCACGTCCATTGCTGTTACCATCCTGTCCCTCCTTGCTGCTATAAGAAATCGAAGAAACCCCAATCAGGGTCCCTAAAAAAGTGTTAAAAGCTGTCAAAATGGTCAGACTTGGACCTAGCCAATCAGCTTGTAAAGTTTGGCCAATTACTCCAACAAATGTAATAAAGGCTGGCATGAAAATCAACACCAGCCACTTCAACAGGTCGTAGGTCTTATTATCTAGTTTCATGATCCTCCTCCTCTCTCAGAGGTAATTCCGAAAATTCACGATAGAGCGATTCAATCTCACCATTACCACCCAAGTTCTTGTAAGATTCAAACAACTTAGCCATCGCCAACTTACGGTCTAAGGTCGTAGAACCTCGCATAATATCCGCTTTCATGTCATGAGCTAAGCGATAACTATGCAAGGTCTTCAGGCCACTCGAGTTTTTCAGAGCAGACTCCTGTATCTCTGAAACTCCCAACTTAACCTCTGCCAAATCTTCCATGATTTGGTTGTTTTTATGGCTATTAGCCCGAAGCTCTGAAATGATTTTGTGACCAACACCTAAAAGGGCTCCGACTGCCGTCAAAAGCCCCGTCACTTCTCCCCAATTCAATGACTAGCCCTCCTTAATATCTGAATTGATTTCTTTTCCTTGTTGCTTTTCCGCCAAAAC
>NZ_JAOBSU010000162.1:0-2287 GCF_025447695.1 Streptococcus danieliae
TCTCCGGCTATGCTTAGCCAGAATTCCAGTATTCAGTTAATCGATAAGACCATCACGATTACACACGGCGATGATGGTTCCAAGGTCGCCAGTATGACGGCTAGACTTCAGGGCGGGGGCGGTTACTCCCCTAACACCTTGAGTATCGGACGGCAAGGCTATCAGTTGGCAGCTATTGCCCGAGCAAGTTCAGCAACGGTGCCTAATGGGGTGATTGGTTCTGCCATGACCATCACAATCCAACCGGTAAAAGCTGGGTATACGCATACGGTTCGCTATGAATTTGAAAGTAGGTCCGGAACAATTGCTTCTAATGTAGCAACTTCCATCAGTTGGACCCCACCCATGGAGTTGTGTGACCTCTACCCTAATTCGACAACAGGGACTGGTCAAATCCACGTCGACACCTATAGTGGTGGTCGTAAGCTAGGGACTCGGTCTTTTTCAACCACTTTGACCATTCCTGATTCTGTTAAGCCGACCCTTAGTAATTTCAGTTTGCTGGAAGGTAGCGATGTGGTCAAACGGGTATTGCCCAATGGACCATTTGTCCAGGTTCTCTCTCAGATTAGGGTTAATTTTGGGGTAGCTCAGGGAGCTAGGGGTTCTACCATCAAGAATTACAAGGCTGTTATTCTTGGCAGCAATCAAACGGTCACAGAGAATAATGGAACTTTTGGGATCATTGACCGGAGCGGTGAGATTACAGTCAGAGCGAGCGTTGTGGATAGCCGGGGGCGGGAGTCTCCGGCGGTCGAGAAAAGAGTTCGAGTAGAGGCCTATCATGCGCCGATTCTGTCCTTTTCGGTGGAACGGGCGGGAGCGCTGCAGGACCAGCTCTTGATTAATCGCAACGCTAAGGTGGCAAGCCTTGGCAATAAGAATCGGATGAAGCTGCGCTTTTATGCAGCCAGGGGCTTATCACCTAATTACACGGCGGCAAATGGTCCGGCAGGGGGTGAGTGGACCTCTACTTTTGAGTTTATTAACTCGAGAGCACAGCTCTCTGGTAGTTATTCTGGAACCAGTTCTTGGATGATTAAGGGAGTTCTGGAAGATGTCTTTACCTCAACAGAATTTGTTTTCTCGGTACCGACAGAGCAGGTCGTGTTGTCTTACACCCCACATGGGGTCGGGATCAAGAAACCTTGGGAAAGAGGGGCGGTGGATGCCAAAGGAGATGTTTATGTTGAAGGCAACATCTACGTCAATAACCGAATGATCCAGAATTATCCCCTCACTTCAAAAGACGGTCGGTCTCCTTACAATGCTAGCAAGACAGTTGACTTGAACTTACGGACCATTAACAGTTTCTTTTCTGTCAATGAACCTAAAAATGGTCCCTTGGGTGACTTTGTCGGCCAATTTTTTGTGGCAGTCTATTCTGAATCAGATCGCTATCTTTCTCAAGATTTAATCGAAAAAGCAACCGGAAGACGCTTCACTCGAACCCGGCATAATGGTGAGTGGACCCCTTGGAAGCAACTGGCTTTTAAGGAAGAGGAATCTACTAGAACTAGTAGTCGGCAACTAAATCTCTTTTGGGGAGTTAAAGCAACGGCTGTTCGAAAAGGGGATACAGTGACCTTGTCAATCAACAGGGCGATCTATAACATCAATTCTTCTGCAGAATATCGGGCTGTGACAGAGAAGATTCCTGCTGGCTATCGGCCGATTAGTGAAAGTCATCTAATCATGTATGCCAATAGCGGGGCGTCTTCGGCAGGAACTTCAGTGGCTCATATCGCTTCTGACGGGTCGCTAAAACTAACCAATAACATCTTGGGTGGAAAAGTTTGGACAGGGACGGTTACCTATCTAACAAACGACCCTTACCCTTAGAAAAGGAGAAATCAATGAAGTTAGAATACAACTCTAAAAGTTTAGATTACGGTCAGGATGGTCAGCCATCACGGACCAAGGTTTTACTAACCAATCTAGAAGGGGCTGCCTATCCGGTATTTTTACCGGCCGACGTCATCAATGATTCGGATGCAGAATTACTGGAAAAGGCGCTAGAAGTCGTTTATGAAGAGAACTTCCCACATCGGGCCGAGAATGAGAAGTTTAATCTCATTGGTGAGAAGATGGCTGCATTTGATGAGGCAGTTGATGTAGCTAATGAAGCTGTTGCAGAACTTCGTCAGACTTCTGAAGAGGCGAAGATTCAAATGAGAAAAAATGAGCAGCGGATTGATGCGGCAGTTGCTGAACTGACAAGCTTAGTTTTAGGTGCTATTTTTCCGGGAGCAGAAGAAGTGGAGGTAGAGGAATGAGTCTATTATCT
>NZ_JAOBSU010000163.1:0-2265 GCF_025447695.1 Streptococcus danieliae
CATTTTTATGAAATTGATGATGAGGAGTCAGAATCCTGACATTATTTTCAAAAAGAATAAGCAACGGGAATGATTCATTCAAGTTCCTACTTGTCATTTTTTAAAAAATCCCTTATAATGTAAGAGTTGCTGTGCAACAAATACTCATTTTGAATGAATTGTGGGAGGGGTTGCCTTCGGGTCGTCCTGCAAGTTGAAATTCAAAAGAGGCAGAAAACATTTTAAAGGAGAAATACTCATGGCAGTAATTTCAATGAAACAACTTCTTGAGGCTGGTGTACACTTCGGTCACCAAACTCGTCGCTGGAATCCTAAGATGGCTAAGTACATCTTCACAGAGCGTAATGGAATCCACGTAATTGACTTGCAACAAACTGTTAAATTTGCAGACCAAGCATACGACTTCATGCGTGATGCAGCTGCAGAAGATGCAATCATCTTGTTTGTTGGTACTAAAAAGCAAGCTGCTGACGCTGTTAAAGAGGAAGCAGAACGTGCTGGTCAATACTACATCAACCACCGTTGGTTGGGTGGAACTCTTACAAACTGGGAAACTATCCAAAAACGTGTTGCTCGTTTGAAAGAAATCAAACGTATGGAAGAAGAAGGAATCTTCGACGTTCTTCCTAAAAAAGAAGTTGCACTTTTGAACAAACAACGTGCACGTCTTGAGAAATTCTTGGGTGGTATCGAAGATATGCCACGCATTCCTGACGTAATGTACGTCGTTGACCCACACAAAGAGCAAATCGCTGTGAAAGAAGCTAAAAAATTGGGAATCCCAGTTGTAGCGATGGTCGACACAAACACTGATCCAGATGATATCGATGTTATCATCCCTGCAAACGATGATGCTATCCGCGCTGTTAAATTGATTACTGCGAAAATGGCTGACGCTGTTATCGAAGGTCGTCAAGGTGAAGATAACGTTGCTTCTGTTGAAGCTGAAATGGCAGCAGCAGCTGGTCAAGCAGATTCAATCGAAGAAATCGTTGAAGTTGTTGAAGGATCAAACGAATAATCTTGTAACCCCAAAGGGCAGTGACCTCCGTCCTGTCCTTTTTTAAAAAATTTTGGAGGAAGCTCAAATGGCCAATATTACAGCCGCTCTTGTTAAAGAACTACGTGAAAAATCTGGTGCTGGTGTCATGGATGCCAAAAAAGCCTTGGTTGAAGTAGAAGGAGACATCGAAAAAGCGATTGAACTCCTTCGCGAAAAAGGTATGGCGAAAGCAGCTAAAAAAGCTGACCGTGTTGCTGCAGAAGGTTTGACAGGTGTTTACGTAAACGGAAACGTTGCTGCAGTTGTTGAAGTTAACGCAGAAACAGACTTCGTTGCGAAAAATGAACAATTTGTAAACTTGGTAAACGAAACTGCTAAAGTAATTGCAGAAGGTCAACCAGCAGATAACGAAGCAGCACTTGCTTTGGTAATGCCTTCAGGTGAAACTCTTGAAGCAGCATACGTAAACGCAACTGCAACTATCGGAGAAAAAATCTCTTTCCGTCGCTTCGCTTTGTTGGAAAAAACAGATGCCCAAGCTTTTGGTGCTTACCAACATAACGGCGGCCGTATCGGTGTTATCTCTGTCATCGAAGGTGGCGACGAAGCATTGGCAAAACAAATCTCTATGCACATCGCTGCGATGAAACCAACTGTTCTTTCTTACAAAGAGTTGGATGAGCAATTCGTGAAAGATGAGTTGGCACAATTGAACCATGCAATCGAGCAAGATAACGAAAGCCGTGCAATGGTTAACAAACCAGCTCTTCCATTCTTGAAATATGGATCTAAATCACAATTGTCTGACGAAGTGATTGCTCAAGCAGAAGCAGATATCAAGGCAGAACTGGCTGCTGAAGGTAAACCAGAAAAAATCTGGGACAAAATTGTACCAGGTAAAATGGACCGCTTCATGCTTGACAATACTAAAGTTGACCAAGCTTACACACTTCTTGCACAAGTCTACATTATGGACGACAGCAAAACAGTTGAAGCTTACCTAGATTCTGTGAACGCATCTGTTGTTGCCTTCGCACGTTTCGAAGTTGGAGACGGAATCGAAAAAGCTTCAAACGACTTTGAATCAGAAGTTGCTGCAACAATGGCTGCGGCTCTTGGTCAAGACTAATATTCCATTACAAACTCTGTTTGGAGATATGGAAATGATAAGGTGGGGACTTGTTTCGGTTCTATAATAAGTTGTGTGGAAAGCTTGCTCTCCATGCAACTTTTTTTGTAATTCAGAGTGCAAAAAAAAGCAA
>NZ_JAOBSU010000164.1:0-2168 GCF_025447695.1 Streptococcus danieliae
TGAAAATCTAAATGTTGATTTATCAAGGTTTGAGTGATTAAATTTGAAGAAAAACTGGGGTTTTTAGAGGTCCCCTTATGATGAAGGATTGCGCTTGGCGGCTGATCGTGATTATGAGCGGCAGGTTGTGGCGCGGATTGGTGTCGAGGAGGATGACATGGATTTTGAAGTAAAAGGGAGCCAGGAGCAGCTGCAAGCGGAGCTGATTTCGATTGTGGTCCCTGTTTATAATGCTGCCGACTATCTCCGGCGTTGTTTGGATTCGATTCTCAAGCAGACCTATGATCGTTTTGAGGTGATTCTGGTCAATGATGGTTCAACCGATGGTAGTGGTGGGATCTGTCAGGACTATGCAGCTCGAGATTCCCGGATTCAGGTTATACATCAGGAGAATCAGGGACCATCGGCGGCTCGAAACCGCGGTATCCAACTGGCTCAAGGTGAGTATCTGACCTTTGTCGATGCGGATGATTTTTTGGAAGCGACCTATTTGGAAGTGTTGTATCAGTCATTGGTTGAACATGATGCGGACATTTCCATTTGTAATTTCACTTCTTTCAATGAAGAGCGTCAATCCTTCCTCTTCTCCATTACCCAAGAGATGTTTTTTGAGCAAACCTATTCCGTGCAAGAATGGTTGCAAAAGGAGAGCAGTGGGGCCAACAATTTCCACCTGGTCTTTACCTTTTCACCAATGAAGTTGTTTAAACGTGCGCTTTGGGAAGGGATTGCTTATCCGCTTGGGCGTTTGCGGGAAGATGATGCGACCATCTACAAGCTCTATCTCAAGGCCAAACGGATTCATTTTATCAATCAACCCCTCTATTATTATTCCCAGAGTCCGGCTGGTTTGTCCCGTAATCAGATGCAGACGGATACAGCGAGTATGCTGGCGATTGCTGAAGAGCGCTTGGCCTTGCTAGTTGCTTTGGGCTATGATGTGACCGAGCATGTGGAATCCTATCACAGGCGGTTGGAAAAATGCCAGGCGGATGCCCTATATTCGGGTCAAATCGAACTCTACCAGCAAATCTCGAGCAAATTGGATTTGCTCGCGCACCATCGGAAGGAGGACTAGATGGAAACAGTAACGGTCATTGTTCCGGTCTTTAATGCAGGATCTTACCTGGAGCCCTGTCTGGATAGTATTCTGGGTCAGACTTATAGGCAGTTGGAGATTATCTTGGTTAATGATGGGTCGACTGATGGTTCGGCGCGGATTTGTGAAGACTATCGGGCTAAGGATCCACGGGTGCGCGTGATTCATAAGCGGCTTGGCGGATCTGGTGTTGGAGCGGCCCGTAATACAGCCCTCCCCTTGGTTACAGGGGACTATATCTTGTTCGTTGATAATGATGATTGGCTGGAGGCGACCCATGTGGAAACCCTATACCGGGCCTTGAAGGAGCAGGATGCGGACATATCCATTTGTAATTTCACAGAGTATGTGGACGACCGTGGGGCTTTTCGCTTTCACCTACAAGGCGAGGACTATTTTCAAAAAACCTTGACTCCGGCGGAGTGGTTTGACTACCAATATGATGCCCGTCAGGGATTTAGTCAGGTTTTTACGGTTCCTTGGGCCAAACTCTATAAGGCTAGTCTCTTCCAGGGTATTGTCTATCCTGAAGATGAAAAGGTGGAGGACGACTACACTACCTGGAAACTCTACCTACTGGCCGACAAGCTGGTCTACAGTCATACAGGGAGTTACTTTCATCGGAAGCGGTCGAATTCGGTGACCAAAACTGTTGATGCGGTCCATGTTTTTCCACTTCGAAGTATTCAGGAACGGGTTACCCTCCTTTCCTTGATCGGCTTTGATGTTACAGCTGAGCTCAGAGCCTACCGCTGGCGGCTGCAGCTCCACCGGGAATCCTTGTTGGAGGCTGGCCAGATGCAGGACTATCAGAAATGCCTGACCCTCCTTAAGATTCTCGATAAGTGGAGCTAGGCTTGTCGCTTCGATAGAGGGCTGTGCTACTGAGTTCTCCTCATTTGCGTCCGGATGTTCGGAGGGAAGGAGGAGCGAGTAGAATGAAAGATTGGGGGAGACCCTGGTCTTTTATTTTTATGGTGAAAAAAGATAGATAACCCGAATTATTCATAGATAACTAAAAAAACTTCTAGAAACCCTGATAGATCAATGTTTCTAGAAGTTTTTGATT
>NZ_JAOBSU010000165.1:0-1996 GCF_025447695.1 Streptococcus danieliae
ACGTCCGCACTACCAAATAGGAATACCTACTTATTTGAAATAAGGCGACAATAAGTATGAGTTTTTAGAGGTGCCCAAAAGAATATTCAAAGATAGCTTTTAATCAGTTATCAAAAAGCAACTACTATAAAGTGACTTCGTATAAAGGAGATTTGCTTGATAATCTACCTGATTTTGATTTGGAAGAACTCGTTATTTCATATCTTCAAGTCAAGGAAAATTACTATGTCCTTTCTAATTCCATTGCAAAGAAATCAACAACTATAAAAATTGAATGTGAAATGCTTTCAAGAGATGTTGACTCCCCAAGGAAAGCAGTCGTTCAAGTGAAAGGAAAAAAAGCAAGAGAACTAGATGCTTTGGAATTTAAACAATATGTAGATGAAGGCTATTTAGTCTATTTACATGCTCCTAAAATAATAAACTTAGATCAGATTGAGAGTGTAATTCGGATCGATGATAGTGATTTATTATCTTTTTATAACAATTATAAATCAATTCTTCCAGCCTCCATTACACAGTGGGAAAATCTATTCGAAAACAGTGATGATTAGACCTCTCATTAGATATTAGTTTCGATTTACAAGGCTTATTTTGCAGATAGAGCTCAGCTTGTCTACGAAGAAAATCGCAAAAAGAGTGTTTGTCTGAAACTAGACAAGTACTCATCAATTTTCTTTTGAGAAGCTTGAAGAAGCTGTTGTAATGACTTTAGTGGAACGTCAGACTCGCTTTGCTTTGGCCTATAAGTTACCGAACAAACAATCTGAAACTATCAAGAAAACTGTGCAGGTCTTGGTTGAAAGATATCCTATTACTTCCATTACATCTGATAACAGCTCTGAATTTAGTCACTTATCAGAACTAACGAGCGTCGATGTTTCTTTTGCTCATCCCTATTCATCGCACGAAAGAGAGAAAAATGAGCATTTCAATGGACTCCTCAGAGAATTTATCACCAAGAGGCAATCTTTCAATCCACTAACCGATGAAGAGCTCGCTCAAATAGCTTAAGCCATAGAATTCTAGTACGCAGCTGACTTGTTGCACTTGAGTTGACAATTCAAGGTTATAATTTTCATAGTGAGACATTGTATTGAAGCTCACAAAAGGGAAAAATCGCTACTTTACCCTGGCGATTTTTCTTTTTGCAGTTCAGTAACCCCCATCAGAACTGAGATTCAAAACAACGGGAATGATTCCATGAAAGACAAAAATAGCCTCACTTAGAAATGCTCCAAGTGAGGCTATTGATTCAATCCTGTCTAAAAAGCGAAACTTAACAGTTCCTTATTCCAAACTAGGCTTTTTTGCGTTTGCTTTTTACAGTTGAAAGGGTTGCTAGCAAGCCTACAACTGTACCTACTACGACCATCGAAGAAGCATCTTCGGTTCCAGTCTTCGGCAAGGCTTTTTCAGTTTTGACCACTGTTGGAACAACTTCAGCCGGTTTCTCAGGAGTTGATGTTTTTACAACCACTGGCATTTCTGGTTGATAGATCCGTTTTAGCTGACCATTGCGTCCATAAGAATAGTAGCCAATACGAGACCAGTCAACGATGAAGTCTTCACCTGGAAGGCGAGAAGTTTCTTCGTCTCCCATCATACGGTCAGACTGACTAGTTTCATCCCAAATCCAGTCCCCTTGTTCAGTCATATGAGCGAGAACACGGGTTTGCCCATCTGGCAAGACTTGGATGAGGAAGCTTGGAGACATGGTTGAGTTATTTCCCACTCCGGCAACCTCACTACGGTTACTCATATAAGAAGTCACCAACAAGAGGTCCTCATGTCCCTCAACTGGAACAGCATAGTAAGAGTAGATCGCAGTCCGCCAGTCTGCTGGTACAGTCGCTGTTAGAACAACACCGGAACCATTCAGCGGTTTGTAACCACCCAACAAACTATCAGACACATAACCCCGAATTATTCATAGATAACTAAAAAAACTTCTAGAAACCCTGATAGATCAATGTTTCTAGAAGTTTTTGATTTT
>NZ_JAOBSU010000166.1:0-1948 GCF_025447695.1 Streptococcus danieliae
CCTTAGAAAAGTATTGTCTGATTATGACAATTTTCTGGAGGCTTTGTTGTCTTGTTCTTGTTTCAAATGACTATAATTTCTACTCCGCCTCAATTTGATGTATCATTTCATGAAAATCTCTCATTTATTTTTGGAGAAGGAATTTTACAATTTATTACTCCAGGAACTCCGATTCAGCAGTTTAAAAAGACAAAAGATATGTTGATAAGCGGGGAAGTGTCACATGTTGCGTTATCGCCTACATCATTAAAGACAATTCTTTCAATGACTAAAGAAAAATTCAAAAAGACCGGACTAAAGACAATTGTATTAGCAGGAGAAGTACTTCCAGTAAGTCTGGTGAAGCAGGTCCAGTCATTACTGCCTGACACAAAGATTTTAAATTGCTATGGTCCAACTGAAACAACTGTCTATGCTACCTATTATCAAGTTAAAAATCCAATCAATAGCAGCACCGTTCCAATCGGAGAACCGCTAGGGGGAGCTGAAATTAGATTTTATAATTCGAATGGAGTGAATTTGGAAGCGGGAGAGATCCTAATTGGAGGGAAAGGAGTAAGTAAGGGCTACTTTGATAATGTAGAATTGAATCGTGATAAATTCATTTTGGAAGATAATCAGACTTTCTATAGAACTGGAGATTTAGGGTTTAAGAAAGATGGTGTTATTTATTATCAAGATAGGGAAGATCGGCAAGTAAAAATCAACGGCATTCGAATAGAGTTAGAAGAAATTGAGCAAGCTGCTCAAGATTTTTTAGGAGATTATGTGAATTTCAATGTATTGAAAATCGAAACTAATTTAGTTTTCTTTTCTGATCAGAAATTGAATTCCCAGGCCTTAAAAGATTTTTTAAGTTTACGTTTGCCAGAATATATGATTCCAAGTCATTACGTGACAGTTGCCGAAATAAAATTAACTGCTAGCAATAAGTTAGACACTGAGTATCTGATAAATGAATTTAAAAAGCATTACTCTAACAATGTGATTAGAGTTACAGCTGAGGCAAGTAGTGTTAAAGATATTTTGTCTAAAATACTGGATGAGGAAACGTTTGATGAAACCACGAATCTCATGCTACTCCCTCAAATGAATTCACTAATCCAAGTTGAGATTGTAGTTGCCCTAGAGGAACACTATCAAATAGAGCTGTCAGAAGATTTTGTGAAAAAAACACAGACAATTAGGAACATGAAAAAATTTTTTGATAATCTGTCAGTGAAAGAGAACACAGATCAAATGGTTTTGACAGCATTACAGAAAGCAAATCAGTACGCTAATTTTAAAAATATAAAGGAGTTAAATAATAGGCTTCTGAAAACAGGTGAGGCAACTTATAAGGATTCTTACTATTTACAAAAAGCCTACATAGTTGACAATTTTAGACAGATTCTCGAGTTGAAGGTCAGTTTGCCCGAAACAATAACTGAAATTTCAAGTGTTGAAGAAATTCTCTCTAAAGTTATCGAAAAAAATGAATTACTGAGAACGGTATTAGATAAGGATGCTCGCTTACTTGTTTATCCTACTTACAACCATAGAGTTCCAGTGATTTCAGCTTCTTTGATAGGGAGTTTAAAAGAACAAATTAGCAACGACTTAAAAGAAAGTGTGTTTGACAAATTGTTATGGGAAGTTTATTTTGACGATGGTCATAATGAATTGTATTTTTTCATCGATCATTTGATTACTGATCAGTCTTCACTTTCAATTCTTGAGAAGGATATTTTAATGGTTGCTAATGGTGGGGAGTTAGAAGAAGGGGCTTCATTCTCGGATTTTGTGAACTTTATGAATGAGAACAGCTCATCTGATACCTTAGAAAAAATCATGGTTCAAGGATTTGAGCAGGTTATGACGGAAAACTTTTTTGGAGAGTGTACAATATCTTGTGTAAACGCAAAAAAGGAATAAATCCTGTATAGTAGAGTTATACCAAAAATACTAC
>NZ_JAOBSU010000167.1:0-1904 GCF_025447695.1 Streptococcus danieliae
TTTACCGTGGCGATTTTTCTTTTTATACTCTTCTATTCCCTTGGTATGCCTCGGATCAGAGACAACGGGAATGATTCAATTGTATTTCCCCAGGACCAGGCTGCTTTACCTTCCAAGTCCCAGATAAAATTATCAATAACTTTAATCTACTCCAAACCGTACTTACCTTGATAATGCTTTGGGTTGTGGATTACGTCTACCATTCCTAGTATTTTGTGTGTATGGCCCACAGAGAAAATTGAATTACAATACCGACACTGCATGTCACTCCTCCTTTTCATTTCCAGTAAACAGTAGATTAGCAGCTGCCCCTACCAAGAATCCATCCAAAGTATCAAACTCTGCACCAAGCTTACTCAAGGTGATATAGTACAGGAATAGAAAACCGATAGTTCTTAGTAAATCCATTTCACACCTCCACCATCTTGAAATCATAGACAGACGATTTGTTCTCATCCATCCACTCCATTGCTTCTTTTCTGGTTTCGAAATACTTCGAGTCCCGATACTCACCTTGAAACCAGTTTTCGACTAGATAACTCTTTTTTTCTGTCATTGCTTCACTACCTCCACGCTTTTATCTATCCGAACACCAGGAATCACTAAGAATTCATCCCCTACAACAAATTTAACGCTTAAGCTTGAGCTCACATAAATCTTCGCTTTCCGCAACCAGGCAACTTTTACCTGTTTTAACAAATTGGGATCTAGGTATACAGTTTGGTTATCGCTTGAAAATTTCAATAGCTCAACTTTCTCAACTTGATACTCACCTAGATTTTCTGCGGGGAACCAAAAGCCGACTATGGCATTATGTTCAAAAGGTTTACTTTTAAAATCTAGATACTCCATGGACCAGCCAGAAGGTAACTCTCCGAACCAGGCTCCATACTTCCAGACGTATATAGGATTACCTTTGTATCTGTATTGCCGTACTTCGCTTTTATCCTTCCTGTTCTGATTCGCAAATCTTTTAGTTAGCGCCACTAAGAACCTCCTATCTGTGCCTTGACGGCATTCAATAATTCATCTTGACTCTTCTCTTTGCTTTGAAGAACCTGCATCACTCTCTCATCCAGGGTGCCTTTTGCCACTAAATGGTGGATGATAACAGTCTCCGTTTGCCCTTGCCGATTCAATCTGGCATTGGCCTGTTGATAATATTCCAAGCTCCAGGTTAAGCCGAACCAAACAATGATGTGACCACCCTCTTGCAAATTCAAACCGTGGCCCGCTGACTGGGGATGGCATAAAAGTATAGGAATCTCTCCTTTGTTCCAGCGTTCAAGGGAATCCAACTCTTCCGCTTCCTTAAAGCGAGACTTGATTCTTTCGAGATCATGTTGGTACTGGTAAAAAACTAGAATGGGCTGTCCTTGGCTATCTTCTACGATTCTCTCTAAAGCATCGAGCTTGTCGTCGTGTAGCTGAACTACAGACTTATCATCACTATAGATAGCCCCGTTAGCCATTTGAAGCAGTTTGTTGGCAAGAACTGCCGCATTCGCAGCTGTCACTTCCTCTTCTTCAAGAACCAACTCTCGCTCTAGCTTTTTGTACTTGTCGTAATCTGACAGCTCAATCTCCACAACATTATCAATCCGTCCAGGGAGATTCAGGTAATCCTTAGCCTTCATGGAGACACAAATATCTTCTAGCTTGTCGTAGATTTCATCTTCAGCTCCAGGTCTTGGGGTCCAGCTGTAAACGATTGGGCCATTATGCTTATCCGGCGCAAAATAGCGATTCTTATACCTGGTCTGACTTGTTTCCAAGCGCTCTCCCCGGTCCATAAGATAAATCTGGGGCCAAAGGTCAATCAAGCTGTTATACTCATTGAAATTCAAAATCTGAAAAAAGCCATTCTCTATGGACAATAGATTTTAGATCAGACCAATGCAAAT
>NZ_JAOBSU010000168.1:0-1880 GCF_025447695.1 Streptococcus danieliae
CTCTACTCATGTTTTCTGAGACTAGTATAGCTAGATTTCTACTTTATCGGAAGATACCTTGTTATTGGGCGCTTACAGTTAATCCACGAGATTTTTCAAAATAGAGGTCAAAAAAATGCATCCCAAGGAGGGGATGCATTTTTTAGAAGGCTTGACGGCGAGGGTTCATGCGGGCATTTTTGATATTGTAGGTGCGCATGAGCCACCAGCGGAGGGTGAAGGCTACGATTCCGATGAGGATGAGAACCATGCTTGGTAGGGGTGGGTTGATACCGGCTAGGAGGCTTTCAGAGATGGTGATAAGGGCGATCCAGGCTAGGAGGACAAGGCCTACAAAGAGGAAGCCACGGCGAACATTGGGGCGTTGACCTTCATACTGAGGTTCATAGTAGCGGTAGATAAAGTGGTAGAGGGCGTAGAAAACCGCTCCCCCCCCTGTCGTCATGCTGATCAGGGTTAGGAGTCCGTAGCTGGTACTTCCTGGGACAAACTGGTTGATCAGTCCGATTCCAAGTCCAACAAAGGCTAGGAGGAAAAGGGTGGATTCCAACCACATGAGCCAAGGATTGTCGTTGATTACAGCTGGCTTCGAGTTTTCAGAGGGACTTTCAGAAAGTTGGCTGCGAACCCATTGGGTAGGGGTGCCATAGAGGGCTCGAGCGGTAAAGCCACGATCCTGTTTCTCCTCAATATCGGGTAGGATACTTGCAAGGAGGCTTTCGATTTCCTCAGGGGACTTACCAGCTTGTTCCAAGAGTTTTTGCACGGTCCGGATATACTGTTGATTCTTTTTGGTTAGGTGTTCAAACGACATAAAATTCCTTTCTCTTAGAACAATTTTTTATGAATTAAGTAAAGTGTCATGGAGAGGCTCATTGCAAAGGCAATAGCAATAATAATCCAAAAGGCATGTGGCTCTCCATTGAGGGGCATATCATTGTTCTTAAAGTTCATACCATAAGCCGAGAAAATCATGGTCGGAATGGACATCACAATAGTCACCAAGGCCAGAGTCTTCATAATATTGTTCTGGTTGTTGGAGATGATGGAAGCAAAGGTGTCTGTCATGCTCCGTAAAATGTTTCCGTAAATATCCGCCATCTCAATCGCCTGCTGGGTTTCAATGAGCGTATCTTCCAAGAGGTCTTCATCCTCTAAGTATTTTTTGATGGTTGAAGAAGAAGAGGTTAGTTTGCGAACCACGCGCTCATTGGTTTTCAAAGAGGCTTTAAAGTAGACAATGGTTTTTTCCAATTCCATGAGCTCAATCAATTCCTCATTGCGGGGAGCTTCCAAAAGGACTGTCTCAATTTGATCGGATTTGCGGTCAATCGACCGCAAGGCGGTTAGGTAGAGTTCCGCATTGCGGTAGAGGATTTGGAAAACGAAACGGGAGCGCATAAAGGTGTAAAAATTCCGCAGGCGTCGTTGCACAAATACATCCAAAAGGGGGATATTTTCTTGACAGGTGGTGATAATGACATCATCCGTCAAAATAATTCCCAAGGGGATGGTGACATAATAAATTTTATTGTTCCGTTCTTCGGTAATCGGGACATCGACGATAATCAGGGTATAATCATCCTCAATGGTCACACGAGACATCTCTTCCAGGTCGAGAGGGGCTCTTAGGTCGGTGATATCAATGTCAAATTCATTGGCGACTTCAATCGATTCACTCTGAGTGGGATTAATCAGGTTGATCCAAGAACCAGACTCCATGTGGTCAATTTCCTTGAATTGTGTTGTTGTGGATAAAAATACCTGTCTCATGATCCCCTCCTTCTTTTCTCATTCTCTTACATTATATCCTAAATAAGGTCAAAATCAAGCTTTTTCTACTCCTGTAAGACGTTTGAATCATTGGTTTTAAGCCCAGT
>NZ_JAOBSU010000169.1:0-1870 GCF_025447695.1 Streptococcus danieliae
AAATCAAAAACTTCTAGAAACATTGATCTATCAGGGTTTCTAGAAGTTTTTTTAGTTATCTATGAATAATTCGGGGTAAATGTAAGACTACTTACAGCTCCTGGAATTAAAGAGATCACAAGAGTCCCTAGTGGCATAAATAAAATCGCTACCGTAAATACAGCTGAAAAAACTCGACCTAAATATTCATCCGCTACTCGTTGCTGAATCCTACTAATGAAATGAATATTGTATATTGATAAAAAGGTCATAAAAACCAAATTACCGATATAAGGTAAGACTACAGAAATAGGAAAAAAGTTGGCCAATCCAATATAGGCTATCCCAAGGCCGCTAAACCCTAGTGATAATAGCAGATTGCTTCTAGTATTCGTTATAAATTTCGATACAAAGGCACCTAAAATGGATCCTATAGCTCCAAAAAATAATAATCTGGAATACACTTCTTCAGTACCAAAAATAGAATTCGAAAACGGCAACAAGAAATTATAAACTGCCAAAAAGAAATTAATTAAGGCCGATAGGATTAACAATTCAAGCAGTTCACCATTGGACATAATATAGCTCAAACCATATTTTATTTCTGAAAATAATTCTTTAAAAGTTCCCTTGGCTGTAGACTTGTCACCAGTATCTTTAACATCAGTATTATCGACAATGGTTAAAATAGTTAGAAAAGATCCTAGAAAACTGAAACCATTAATCATCAAAGCAACCCGAATCCCAAAATTAACATATATGTAGTAAGTCATCACGGGAGATACTACACTAAAAACTTGTAAAACTATTTCAACTAAAGAATTAAAATTCAATACCCTGTCTGAATCAATTACTCTAGGAACAATTGATTTAAAGGCAGTACTTGAAAACGAATAGGTTACTGACAGTACTACATTAGCAACAATAATACCATACACTAGTACTTGATCATTTCCTATTAGCGAAATGAGGATACAAACCAAGGCACTTATACTATCTGAAACTAAGAGTATTCTTTTTCGATTTGAAGAATCTGCGATAGCTCCAGCAATGGGATTGAAGATGATTGAAATTAGCGTTTCCAGTATTTGATAGATTCCTAAATATTTCTGACCTAGTATTCCCATTGAGGCAATCCAAACACTATTTGCATAGTCGTAGGTCACATTTCCTATCTGGTCTAATAGTTTACTGAGTAATAATTTAAAATAGTTTTGTTTCTGCAATAAATACTCCTTTCCAAATTATCGATTCAATAAGTTTCGAGTAATTGGCACAAAAACCAAGTCTGATCCACAACTAAAGAAAGTAACATATAATTTAGCGTCTGAGAATTTTTCCAAAGAATACTGTTGCTTGGACAATTCCCCAATGGTTCTATCTAAATCTTTTTCACGTAGCGCCCCCAAGAAGTTATTGCTAAATTTCAAGTTATCATCCAGATAAAACTCGTACTTCTGAAGCTCCTCCGGAATAACTGGATAGTTTTTATAAATAGAATTATTTACATTATCTCCAGATAAAAAGTGCTGATAAATTGCCTCAAATCTTGTTTTAAATTCCTCGTAGCTATCATCCGCTTGGTAAATAAAAGGAACTGTCGTATGGATATCTCCAAAAGTAGTCGTAAACATATCCTTATTAAATTTGCGCAAATTAATAATGGTAGAACCAGATACAATTTCTTGGTTTTGAGAAGAACACAATAGTTCTGAAAGAATAAAATTCCCATATAGGATATTCTCGTAATTTGTTTTATAAGGAGTTTTAACGATAAAATATTTTGAAGACATCGGATAAGATTTCCCAAAAAAGGGGTGTGTCAAGAATTTTGTGTAAACTCCAAAGCAGAGTTTGAATGTGTGTATTAATCGGACAAGGAATTGTAAGG
>NZ_JAOBSU010000016.1:0-20351 GCF_025447695.1 Streptococcus danieliae
TCTCCATAAGGCAAAAAGCAACGGCTTTAAAACCGTTGCTTTTTTGCGTTAGTCAGAGGGGTTTTTGTCCCAGCCTCTTTTGCTTTTTCAAAAAATTATTTAGTTGGTTCCAAGTGCCATACTTGCTCATTGTATTGAGCAATTGTACGGTCAGATGAGAAGAAGCCAGCCATCGCGATATTGACAAGAACTTTGTCCAACCAGCTATC
This sequence comes from Streptococcus danieliae, assembly GCF_025447695.1. Lineage (NCBI taxonomy): Bacteria > Bacillati > Bacillota > Bacilli > Lactobacillales > Streptococcaceae > Streptococcus > Streptococcus danieliae. The sequence continues at coordinate 210 of NZ_JAOBSU010000016.1, forward strand.
ACGATCTTCATAAGCAGCCAAGGTTGCTTCTTTGACTTGGATGTATTCTTCCAAATCAAGTAGGGTCATGAACCAGTCCTTGTTCATCAACTCATGGTGAAGGCGTTCCAAGCGTTCTGGTTGACCAGTTGCACGCATTTGGTCGCTAACGATGAAGTCGACCAATGGACGGATGCCTTCTTTTTCGTAGTAGTGGTAAGAATCGTAGCCATGTGTTTCGTAAAGATCAATAACAGTTTGGCTATCTTGTCCAAAGATGAAGATGTTGTCATCTCCTACCAACTCGTGGATTTCCACATTGGCACCATCTGAAGTTCCCAAGGTAAGGGCACCGTTCAACATGAATTTCATGTTACCAGTACCAGAAGCTTCTTTAGAAGCAAGTGAGATTTGTTCAGAAATATCTGTCGCCGGAATCAAGTAGCTTGCTTCAGTAACGTTGTAGTTTTCAACCATAACCACTTGCAAGTGTGGTGCCACCGCTGGATCATTTTTAATGATCTCAGAAAGGGTCATAATCATGTGGATGATGTCTTGGGCGATGGTGTAAGCAGGTGCTGCTTTACCACCGAAGAACATGGTTACTGGACGAGCAGGGATGTTGCCAGCTTTGATATCCAAATACTTGTAAACCACATAAAGAGCATTCATTTGTTGACGTTTGTACTCGTGAAGGCGTTTGATTTGCGTATCGAAGATCGCATGGGTGTTGAGTTCAACCCCTTGTTTTTCCTTCAAGTGTTTAGCCAATTTCTCTTTGTTGTCACGCTTGATAGCTTCCAAACGCTCTTTCACAGCTGCGCGGTTTTCAACAGTCAACAGACCTTGCAAGAGCTCTGCATCGTGGTGCCAATCGCGACCAATTTCTTGGTCAATCAAGTTGGTCAATTCTGGATTCACATGCATCAACCAGCGACGGAAGGTGATTCCGTTGGTTTTGTTGTTGAATTTTTCTGGGTAAAGTTTGTAGAAGTTGTTCAACTCGCTATCTTTAAGAATCTCTGTGTGAAGAGCTGCTACCCCGTTAACAGAGTATCCATAGTGGATATCCATGTGCGCCATGTGGACACGGTTATTCTCATCGATAATTGCAACAGAGCTATCTTTGTAGTTCGCCTTCACATCCTCATCCAATTGTTTGATGATTGGAACAAGGTGTGGTACCACTTCTTCAAGGAAGTCCAATGGCCATTTTTCCAAAGCTTCCGCAAGAATGGTGTGGTTGGTGTAGGCTGTCATGCGTTTCACAACGGCTACCGCATCTGTGAAGCTGAGTCCACGTTCTTGCAAGAGGCGGATCATTTCTGGGATAACCAAGGATGGGTGGGTATCGTTGATTTGGATAACAGCGTAATCTGGAAGGTCATACAGGTTGCTGCCTTTTTCAACCGCTTCATCCAAAATCAATTGGGCAGCATTGCTGACCATGAAGTATTGTTGGAAGATACGAAGCAATTCCCCTTGGCGGTTTGAATCATCTGGATACAAGAAAAGGGTCAAGTTTTTCAAGATATCAGTCTTATCAAACTGGATACCATCGTGGATGATTGCTCCATCAACTGTGTCTAAATCAAAGAGACGCAAGCGATTTTTCTTACCAGTTTTGTAACCTGGTACATCAATATCGTAAAGGGTTGAGTGGAGGGTAAAGTGAGCAAATGGTACGTCATAGGTCCGCTCTGAACGGATCAACCAATTTTGCTCTTCGATCCAATGGTTTGGAATTGTTGTTTGCTCATTATTTTTCAAGACTTGTTGGAAAAGACCGTAATGGTAGTTCAAACCAACACCATCTCCGTTCAAATTCAGAGTTGCAATGGAATCAAGGAAGCAGGCTGCCAAACGTCCCAAGCCCCCATTCCCCAAGGATGGTTCCAATTCAACTTCTTCCACTTCTGCCAAGTTTTTCCCTGCAGCTGCCAATTCTTCCTTAACTGTTTCGTACAAGCCAAGGTTGATCAAGTTGTTGGACAAGAGTTTTCCAATCAAAAATTCAGCTGAGATGTAGTAGAGTTTTTTCTTGGCATCATTGTAAGGAAGTTCAGCAGAGAACTCCTTTGTATAATTCAACAAAGCTACATAAATCTCTTCGTTTGAACAATCAGCCAAGTTTTTTTGCTGTACTTGACTCATATAGTCTTTAAAATCTAGCATGTTAATCTTCTATCTCCTAAATCGTCTTTCTATCAATTAATGTAAAATATTTTCTTCAGTTTCTTTGTCAAAGAAATGGGCTCGGTTCATATCCAGAGCCAAGGACATTTTTTGGCCCATGTGAACGTCTTGGCGGCTGTGAACAATCGCTTTGAGATTGGTCTTGCCTAGGTGAGTGTGAACAATGTACTCTGCACCCAAGAGTTCTGCAAAATCAACATCTGCCTCAAATTGAGACTGCGGGTAGGTTTCCAAAACCAGGGGATCATTCGAAATGTTTTCTGGACGAATGCCCAAGATCACTTCTTTACCATCATAGCCCTTAGCTTTCAACTGGGCATATTGACCTTGGCCTAACTTAAAGTCTGTGCCATCCTCTGAGATAAAGTGGTCCCCTTGAATACGGCCATGAATAAAGTTCATGGTTGGCGCCCCTACAAACCCTGCGACAAACAAGTTCCGTGGATTTTCATAGATTTCCTTAGGTGTCCCAATTTGTTGCACAACCCCAATATTCATAACCACAATTCTATCCGCCATGGTCATGGCTTCCGTTTGGTCATGAGTTACATAGATGGTCGTAGCTCCCAAACGTTGGGTGATGCGGATAATTTCAGCCCGCATATCACCCCGCAACTTGGCATCCAAGTTGGACAGGGGCTCATCCATCAAGAAGACCTTCGGAGCGCGCACAATCGCACGTCCCAAGGCAACCCGTTGCCGTTGCCCACCCGATAGGGCTTTGGGCAAGCGGTCCAAGAGATGGCTAAGGCCTAAGATTTCAGCTGCCTCTTCCACTTTTTTCTTAATTTCTTCTTTGGATTCCTTACGCAAATTCAAAGCAAAGGCCATGTTTTCAAAGACAGTCATATGTGGATAAAGGGCATAGGATTGGAAAACCATGGCAATGTCACGGTCTTTCGGCTCCACATCATTGACCAAATCTTGATCAATGTAAAATTCCCCTTGGGTGATATCTTCCAAGCCGGCAATCATACGGAGGGTCGTCGATTTCCCACATCCGGATGGACCGACCAGAGCAATAAACTCCTTGTCAGCCACCTCCAGATTAAAATCTTTAACGGCCTCGTATCCATTGTCATAACGTTTGTAAATGTTTTTAAGGGATAAAGTTGCCATAGGAAATGTCCTTTCCTTTCTTAGTTCGACAAGTTCTCATTAGAACGGCGATAAGTCACAGTGAGGTAGGTAAGTAGGTCTTCTACTTCTTGGTTTAATTGCGTCTCTGTCATCCGCCATACCCAGTTCTGTCCAAGGGTCGATGGAGTATTCATCCGTGCCTGGCTTCCCAAGCCCAAAAGATCTTGCATCGTCGCAATAGCCATAAAGCTGACAGATGAATAAACCGTCCGCAACATCGCTGCAGGCACTGACTCATCTTCACGCTTATTTGTATACAATTCCATGAATCGACGTGTTTCTTCGTCAGCCTCATTTTCATACCAACCAACAACCGTATCATTATCGTGAGTACCAGTATACATTACGGAATTGTTTTTCGCATAGTGCGGCATATCTTGGCTATCTCCATGTGGATCAAAGGCAAATTCTAAGATCTTCATTCCCGGGAAACCTGTTTTTTCACGGAAATCATACACTTCCTGGGTCATATAACCGAGGTCTTCCGCGATAATATTTAGATCTCCCAATTCCTCTTTAACGGTTTTGAAAAGATCATAGTCTGGCCCCTTAACCCAACGGCCACCAATCGCATTTTCAGCTCCAGCTGGTACTTCCCAGTAGGACTCGAAGCCACGGAAGTGGTCAATCCGCACCACATCGTAAACTTTAAAGCTTTCTTGGAGACGTTTGATCCACCAAGAATAGTTGTCAGCCTTCATGGCATCCCAATCATAGATTGGATTTCCCCATAGTTGACCTTCTGCTGTAAAGGCATCGGGTGGAACACCGGCAATCCAAGACGGACGGCCTGCTTCATCGGTTTTGAAGTAACGAGGTTGAGACCACATTTCTGACGAGTCTGCTGCTACATAGATTGGCATATCTCCAACAATCTCAATATGATTCTCATTAGCATAGCTTTTTAAAGCCAACCATTGTTTAAAGAAGAAATACTGTGTTACCCGATGGTAATTTACGGCCGGAGCTAAATTTTCACGGTATTCTGCCAGAGCGCGAGGCTCACGAACTTTTGCTGCATCATCTGGCCAATCCAACCAGGACTTCTGACCAAAGTGTTCTTTAATCGCCATATATTCCGCAAAAGTATCCAACCAACTGGCAGAATCCTCTAGGAACTCTTGGTATTCTGGATTATCCCCCTTAGCCAGAAAATTGACAACAGCCTTCTCAAGTAACGGACGACGGTTGTAAAATAACTTCTCATAGTCGACTGCTTCTGGATTTTGTCCAAAATCAACACCTTCAAAATCCGCTTCTTCTAATAGACCTTCTTGCATCAAAAGATCAAAATCAATGAAGTGGGTATTTCCTGCAAAAGCAGAAAAAGATTGATAGGGAGAATCCCCATAGCTTGTTGTCCCTAACGGAAGAATCTGCCAGTAGCGTTGTTTTGTACGGACCAAGAAGTCCACAAAGTCATAAGCTGATTGGCCAAAGGATCCAATCCCGTACTTCCCTGGTAGGGAAGAGATATGCATCAAGACACCACTTTGACGTTGCTTCATAAGTATACCTCGCCTGTTTTCCATTTCGTCTACGCAAAACTTTGCGAAAACGTTTGCATAGCCATTATATCCCTTTTACCTGCCAAAAGCAAGATAAATTTGAGTATTTTTCCACTTTCAATATTTTCTTGAAAGTTTCCTGAAAAAACATCATTTTGAGGGATAAAAAGTCCTTATTAATAGGAACTTTTACAGCTTTTATTTTATCATAAAAATTTTTTGAATATCTCTTGCAATCGCTTACAATATTTGATATAATTTTTTTGTTCAAAGAAAACGTTTGCTCTTTTGAGCTAGATAAAGGAGATCCTCATGAAGAAGAGAATTCTAAAAACAACTGCCCTTCTTTCGACTATTGCTTTTGCAGGAGTTTTGGTAGCCTGCAGCAACGGTTCACAAAATGCTGATTCCGGTAGTAAAGAACTAACGGTTTACGTAGAGGAGCAATACAAACCGTTCATCGAAGAAGCTGCTAAAACTTTTGAAAAAGAAAGCGGTACAAAAATCAACATCAAAACTGGAGATCAGTTGACTGGCTTGGATAACCTCTCTTTGGATAACCAGTCTGGTGAGGTGGTCGATGTCATGATGGCACCTTACGACCGTGTCGGCAGTCTTGGTAACGATGGCCAGTTGGCAGAAGTAAGCTTGGATGAAGGCAGTAAAACAGACGATACTACGAAAAAATTGGTAACTGCTGCAGATGGCAATATCTATGGAGCTCCTGCAGTTATTGAAACCTTGGTGCTCTACTACAATAAAGATTTACTTCCAGAAGCACCAAAAACTTTTGAAGAAGTTGAAAAGTTGGCGGAAGATCCAGCTTACAACTTTGAAGGAGAAGCTGGTAAAAATACAGCCTTCCTAGCTGACTGGGTCAACTTCTACTATGCTTACGGCCTCTTAAGTGGTAATGGTGGTTATGTCTTTGGAAAAGATGGTACAGATGCCAAGGACATTGGTCTTGCCAATGATGGTTCCATCAAGGGCTTAGAATATGCCAAAACTTGGTATGAAAAATGGCCTAAAGGAATGCAGGATCAAAAAGGGGCTGCTAACTTAATTGAATCCCAATTCCAAGACAAGAAAACTGCTGCTGTGATTGATGGTCCTTGGAAGGCTACTGCCTTTAAAGATGCTGGTCTCAACTATGGTGTTGCAACTATACCATCACTTCCTGGCGGATCTAACTATGAAGCATTTGCCGGTGGTAAAGCTTGGGTGATTCCTGTCGCTTCTAAAAACATTGACGGGGCTCAGGAATTTCTCAATTTCCTAACCTCTACAGACCAACAAAAAGCCTTCTATGACAAGAACCATGAAGTTCCTGCCAATACAGAAGCGCGGAAGTATGCTGTAGACAGCAAAGATGAATTGGCCAATGCCGTTGTGAAACAATTTGACTCTGCTCAACCAATGCCAAGTATCTCTGAAATGTCAACTGTTTGGGATCCAGCAGCAACCATGCTCTTTGAAGCTGTTAGCGGTAAAAAAGCGCCAAAAGCTGCTGCCGATGATGCTGTAAAACTCATCAAAGATAGCATTGATCAAAAATTCGGAGAGTAACCCATCTCTCTATTCCGGGGTAAGAAGAGATTCATGTCTCTAAACCTCTAACTGTCATGTAGAGCAGGCTGGGACTTCTAGGTCTTGGCCTCTCTTCATTTTCATGAGCACAAAGGGGTTTGCAGATTAACCTAGCTCTTTAGCCCACTCCAAGCTATCTGATTCGAGGACTGATTTATGGAACAAGCAAACGCAAAAAAAGCCTTACTCTTATCCCTAATTCCCGGACTGGGGCAGATTTACAATCGCCAAAAAGTTAAGGGAGGAATTTTTCTAGGGATCACACTCTTATTCTTCGTTTATTTCTTTAGCATTGCCCTCTTCCAATTGCAGGGCTTGGTCACTCTGGGGTCCATGCGGGGGCGGGATAATTCCCTCTTCCTCTTGATTCAAGGAACCTTTCACTTAATTTTTGTTCTAGCCTATGTGGTTTTTTATGGTTTTAACCTCTGGGATGCTTACCGCACCGCCAATCGTTGGAATCAAGGCCTACCTGTGGCACAGACCTGGAAGGAAATGAGCCAGTCCATTTATGAAAATGGCTTCCCTTACTTACTCATTATCCCTTCCTATGTAGCTATGATTTTTGCCATTGTATTTCCGGTTTTGGTGACCATTTTAATTGCCTTTACCAACTACGACTTCAAGCACCTGCCTCCAGCCAAGCTCCTCGAGTGGGTTGGCTTGACCAATTTTATGAATATTTGGCAGTTATCCACCTTCCGGTCTGCTTTTGGATCTGTTTTAAGCTGGACCATTATTTGGGCCCTGGCTGCCTCTACTTTGCAAATCACACTGGGAATTTTCACAGCCATTATTTCCAACCAGCCTTTTATTAAAGGCAAACGGATTTTTGGGGTTATTTTCTTACTCCCTTGGGCAGTTCCAGCCTTTATTACCATCATGACCTTCTCCAATATGTTTAATGATTCCATCGGAGCCATTAACACACAGGTCATTCCAACTTTTGCCAAGGTTCTGCCTTTCTTAGACGGGGTCTTGATTCCTTGGAAAACAGATCCCTTCTGGAGTAAGGTGGCCTTGATTCTCATGCAGGGCTGGCTCGGTTTCCCTTATATCTATGTCTTAACCTTGGGTATCCTACAATCCATCCCCCACGATTTATATGAGGCAGCCTATATTGACGGGGCCAACAGCTGGCAAAAGTTCACCAAGATTACTTTCCCAATGATTTTGGCCGTTGCTGCACCAACCTTGATCAGCCAATACACCTTCAACTTCAACAATTTCTCCATCATCTATCTCTTTAATGAAGGAGGACCTGGAAGTGTCGGTGGTGGTGCTGGATCAACCGATATCTTGATTTCTTGGATTTACCGACTCACAACCGGCACAGCCCCACAATACTCCATGGCGGCAGCCGTAACCCTGATTATCTCCATCATCGTGATTGGTATCTCCATGATTGCCTTCAAGAAATTACACGCTTTTGATATGGAGGAAGTATGATGCAACGTTCGATTACTTTTAAAAGACGCCTCAATCAAGGCTTAACCTACCTTTATTTGGGCCTCCTATCAATGATTATTTTGTATCCCTTAGCGATCACAGTGTCTTCGGCTTTTAAATCGGGGAATCTGGTTGCCTTCAAGTTGGACAGCAATATTCAGCTTTCCCTAGATAACTTTAGCGGACTCTTTACCGATAGTCTTTTTGGGACCTGGTATATCAATACTTTGATCATTGCGGTCTTGACAATGGTAATTCAAACCTCTATTGTTGTATTAGCTGGTTATGCCTATAGCCGTTACAACTTTATTGCTCGAAAACAAAGTTTGGTCTTCTTCCTCATCATCCAGATGGTACCGACCATTGCAGCCCTGACCGCCTTCTTCGTCATGGCACTCATGCTCAATGCGCTCAACCAAAGCTGGTTCTTAATTTTCCTCTATGTTGGCGGAGGAATCCCAATGAATGCCTGGTTGATGAAGGGCTACTTTGATACGGTTCCCATTTCTTTGGATGAATCCGCTCGGATTGATGGAGCGGGACACTTCCGCCGCTTCTGGCAGATTGTTCTTCCGCTGGTTCGTCCGATGGTGGCCGTTCAGGCTCTTTGGGCCTTCATGGCGCCATTTGGGGACTACATTCTCTCTAGCTTCCTTTTACGGGAAAAAGAATATTATACAGTGGCTGTTGGTCTCCGTACCTTCGTCAGCGATCCTAAAAATCTAAAAATCTCCTTCTTCGCTGCCGGGGCCGTGTTAACGGCGTTGCCAATTTGTATTCTCTTCTTCTTCCTACAAAAGAACTTTGTTTCTGGTTTAACAAGTGGTGGTGACAAGGGATAAGCTTGTCCCACCTTTTTATACTATCTGACCTTGTCAAGGCTCCTTGATGAACCTTGGTCACCTAGAAAGGATTCCATCTTGCCCTACCCATTTAGCTATTTTCAAAATCTCCTGCCCTTCCGACGTGCCTTTGAGCAACGGAAGCTATTAAACTGGCCTCAGTTACTCTTTACCTGGCTCTTCCTCTTGGCCTTAACCTGGATTCCCGTTAGCTGGACTAGCCTCCAACGAACTTCTTATCCCTTGGAACAGCTGGTTCCGCAAGCCTATCGGGTTTTTGATCAAAAACAACTGGATCAGATGGCAGCCACAGGGCTTCGTTTTGAGCACGGGCAAGCGCAAATGCCTCAGAAAAGCACTTGGCAGGTCGGTCACGATTGGATTGTACTGGGGGACAAGGCTCCTCAGACAGAAGGATTTAGCTGGGAATTTCAAGCCGATTATGCCCGCCTGCTCCAGTCTAATCAGGAGGTTGCACGCTTGACCTATGACCAGCTCCACACCCAGGACTTAGCCAATCCCGCAGCCTGGAGCCAAGCCTTAGATCTGGCTTGGTTTACCAGCAACCGCTTGGTGATCAGTCTCTTTCTGCTTGCCCTATCCTTGGGCCTGCTAAGCCTTAACTTTTTCTTGGTCAGCTTGGGGAGTGCTGTCCTGCTCTATCTAGTCAGCAAATCCCGCTTTAATAGTCTCCAGGGCTTTCAGGAAGCCTTTCATCTCATTCTCTATTCCTTGGGACTACCAACGCTAGTGACTTGCTTACTGGGCTTGCTGGGCCTAGATCTGCCAACATCGGTTTTGGTTCAGAATAGTCTCTTCTTACTTACCCTCGCTTTGGTTTTTTACCAAACGCAATTTCGTGATCATTAAGGAGCTTTCATCATGCGTGTCACTATTAAGGATGTTGCGGAACGGGCAGGGGTCTCCCCTTCTACCGTCACGCGCGTCATTCAAGACAAACCAACTATCAGTCAGGCGACCAAAGAGCGTGTTCGTCGAATTATGAAGGAATTGGACTACCATCCCAACCTCAATGCTCGCAGCTTGGTTAGTAGTGAAACCAAGGTTCTGGGTTTGGTCTTGCCAGACGATTCCGATGCTTTCTACCAAAACTCTTTTTTCCCAACGGTGCTAAGGGGGATCAGTCAAATTAGTTCCGAACACCACTATGCTCTGTTATTGTCGACCGGGAGAACAGAGACCGAGCGGCTCGAATCCATTTCGCAAATGGTCCGGGGAAGACGTGTCGACGGGCTGATTTTCCTCTACGCCAAACCCCAGGATCCTCTGGTTCAGTTTGTTCGAGAGCAACATTTCCCCTTCCTCATTTTGGGCAAATCAACAGACCCCTTCACTTCTCTGGTGGACAACGACAACCGCCAAGCGGGAGCTGATGCCACCCATTTCTTACTGTCCAAAGGCTACAAACGCATTGCCTTTCTAGCGGGAAGCTTGGAATATTTTGTCAACCAGGACCGTTTCCAGGGCTACCAAGATGCCCTAGAGGAAGCTGGACTCCCAATGGACGAAAAGCTCCTCTACTTTGCCAAGGATTTGCTGTTTCATGAGGGCTACCAGGTCATGGAAAATATGCTGGAAAAACAAATTCCCTTAGATGCCATCATTGTAACCGACAGCCTTTTGGCTGAGGGCGTCGCTAGTTATCTCCAAGATCACCAGCTCCACCTCCCCTGTATTAGCTTCACCTCCCTACCGCCAACCTATGATGTCACAGCCTATGTCGATATCCAGGCTTTGGAATTGGGACAGGAATGTGTGGAGACCCTTCTCCAAATTATCCAAGACCACAAAAAAGATCAGCAGACAGCCTACCAAAAAATCGTTGACCATAACCTGCTGGATCAGTAATGAACATAAAAAGACTGGCGTTTTCAGAACTCCAGTCTTTTGCTATTCTCTTCATGCGAGGCTGGAACAAAAGTCTACCCTCATTGACTTTGGCTAACAGCATTGTGTGCTGTTAGAGAGTACCAAATCTTGTTTGCGAAGTAAACTCCAAGCGTTCGCTTGATAGCGAACATTCCATGTTCGTCCATATCATAGGCTCAGCGAGTCAATTCCTGACTCGCTGAGAGGACTCCGAACCCGACCTAAGCAACCTGAGCCAAGAAATTGGAAAGCAAGGTAAGATCCAGTGGGTCTTCTTAGCATGAGCCTTAAATTAAGAAAGTGAATCAACTAAATTTTTCCAAATTTAGTTCTGTCACACTCCCTTCTTGGGTTGGTAAATCAGATAACCAGCCAAAATGGAAAGCACCAAGGTCACACTGAGAAAGGCGACTTGGCTGCCAATTTGACTCGTCATCGAAATGGTCTCTCGCAAGGCGGATACCGAGTAAGACATCGGCAACCAGGGATGAATCGCCTCAAAGAAGGCATTGGACAGTTGGATTGGATAGGTTCCGGCACTCGCTCCTAGTTGCAAGAGCAAGAGGATTAGAGCCAGGAAGGCTCCAACCTTATTGTCCAAGGTTACCAGCGTTGTCACCAAGGCCATAAAGGTCATACTAGCCAGGAGAATCACTCCAAGCGTAGCCAGTTCATGATTGGCCGTCAAGCCAATCAAATGAATTCCGGCGTAAACCAAGAGACCTGCTGCCAAGGCAATGATGCCATTCACTTCCAAACGCGCCTTCAACCAAGACCAACGAGTTGATGGCTGTCTGCCTGACGGAAGTGTTTGGAAAATCGTATTAGTGGCAATCGCTGCCACAAAGAGGGCTACTGAAACCATGTAAGGAGCCATTCCAACTCCGTTAACCTGAACTTGGTCCTGCTCGGTTTTTTCAAGCGTAATCGGACTAGATAAGGTATTGGCATTGTCCTCCTCAACATTGGCTTTTTGTAATTGCTGGTTGGCCTTATCCAAGCCTGTTTGGAGGCTGACCAAACCATCCACCAATGAGGTCATCCCAGTTCCAAGCTGAGCACCACCCTGGGATAGGGTTTGGGAACCGTCTTGGAGTTGGCTCGCACCAGAAGCCAATTGTGAAGCTCCGTCAAGCAAGGCACCAGAATTGGCATCCAACTGGTTGGCTCCCGCTTGCAATTGGGCAACCCCGGATTGTAGTTGACTAGAATTTTCATTCAAGGTTCGAGCTCCCTGAGCCAATTCTGAAACTCCCGCTGTATAAGCAGAGACACCGCCTGCCAAGTCCTCAGCTCCTGTTTGCAGTTGATTTTGGAGCTGGCCTAAGCCAGAAGCTACTGCAGCAGAGCCTTGAGCCAGCGCTTGAGTGGCAGCCTGTACTTGTCCCAACTGACCAATTCCATTTTGGAGCGTTTGTAAATCTGCCAAGGCTTGGTTGACCAGAGGCGCTAATTCCTGCCCCAAGCTAGCCCCATTTTGATCAAGCGCCGCTGAGAGGGACTGCACACCCCCGAGTAGTGCCTGCAATTGGCCTATGTCCGTAGCCGAACCTGCTGAATCTGCCGGTAAGGCTGCTAAAATTTCCGACTGCTCAGCCGGATCCAATTTTTGGAAGGCAGCTGTCGCTGCTACTGAAGCAACCGCACTAGCCTCGGTCGAAGCTCCGGCACCAGCCATTAAAGCTGATAAATCCGCCTCTAATTGACTCAAACCTGCCTTGATTCCAGCCGTTGGATCCTGCCCTTGTCCTAATTGACTTTGAAGATTGGTCAAAAGGGCAAGGGCTTGATTGATCGACGCAGCTTGTTCGGATGAAATGCTAATACCAGCCAACTGATCGGCTAGTTGCTCCATTCCCGCAGCTACTTGATTAGAACCGTCTACCAGAGCTGTCAAATCGCCACCACGCGCAGCTTCTTGCAAGGCTTGCACACCAGCCTGCAATTGCCCCGAAGCTGCATCCAGTTGATCTGCTCCCGCTGACAGCTGGGCTACCCCACCTGTATACTGGTTCACACCCGTTGCTAGCTGGCCAACACCACCAGCTAGTTGACCAACGCCAGCCGTGTACTGCCCAAGACCTGTTTCCAACTGTTTGGCCCCATCTGAAAACAGCAAGGTTGAGCTAGCCAAGCGTTGCAAGCCATTGGTTAGCTGGTCTGAACCAGACTGAAGCTGTTTGCCACCATCTGCCAACTGGCTGCTGCCAGCACTAGCTGTCCCCATTCCAGTCTGCAGCTCTTTCATACTGCTAAACAAGGTTGAGGTGTAGTTGTTTATAATATTTTTTTGAACGGATTCTTTAAGCACATTCATAGCTGAATCACTCATCTTCCCAGCTACAAATCCGTGTCCACTCGAAGTTTTGTACCGGATTTTCATTTGTTGGGGATCGCTGGTCATAATCGAAGCTGCTTTTTGCGAAAGATCCTCTGGTAGCTCAACCACCATATAGTAATCTCCCTTTTCCAAGCCGCGATCAGCTGTTGCTTGATTGACCACATGAAAATCAAGAGCCTTGCCCTTCTCCATATTGGCAACCATCTGGTCTCCGATGGCTAAGGTTTTCCCATTCAAAACCGTTGACTGGTCCTTGTTCACAACTGCAACCGGCAAGTCCGACAGTTTTCCGTAGGGATCCCACATCGAACTCAAAAAAATAACATTATACAGGAAGGGAATCAAGGAGACTCCCAACATCACCACAATGAATTTAGGTCGTTTAAAAATGGCTTTCCACTCTTTAAACATCTATCATCCTCCATTTTTTGCACACAGTGTCTATTTTTGATAAAATAAATTATACCACTTCAAATTTTAAATGCAAGGAGGGAAATCAATGGAAAGTAATAAAAGACAAAAGACTAAAAAATGCCTAGAAAACGCCATGGTAAAGCTTCTTTCAGACCAGTCCTTTGACCAAATTACAACGGTCAAACTGACCCAGAAAGCCGAGATTAGCCGGTCCAGCTTTTACACCCACTATAAAGACAAATTTGATATGATTGACCATTATCAGGACCGAATTTTCCATACCCTGGATTATATTTTTGACAAACACGATGGACATCTAGAAGCCACCATTACAGAAATTTTTGAATTTCTCAAACGGGAACCGCTCCTGGCTGCCCTCCTATCTGAAAATGGCACCCAAGAAATTCAACAATTCATCCGGAAACGCCTGCATATCCTCTTGGAAAATGGCTGGCAAGGTCGCTACAGCCACGAGCTCTTCCAAGATAAGGAAAAGAAATACGCAGCTATCTACCTCTCCAATGCCTTCCTGGGCGTCTACCAACTCTGGATTGCCCAAGGCAAAAAGGAAAGCCCTCAAGCCATGGCCTGCTTCCTCATGAAAATGCTGAAATTCAGCGGCATTGAAGCTTAATAATCATAAAGAACCAGTAGCCATCCCAGCTACCGGTTCTTTTTCACACTCTTTGAAAATCAAAACGATTCTCTGTCTACCTGTCTCGATGAATTTCAATGACTGCGAGCTTTGCTCACCTCTACTGATAATATTCAACAGGTCTCCTCATCAATTTTTAATTTTCTTTGCCCATCACTAACAACTTCCAACTTTACGAGTGTCCGTGTTTCCGTGAGTACTCATCTGCAGCTCCAGCAATCGCCCCGAAAACAAAGGGGACTGTAATGAGGGCTGCGCCAACCACGAAAGGATTGACAACACCGCCTTGCAACGCTTGCAAGGCGTTTGGTTTGAGTTCTTGCTTCATGGCCACCTCCTAGGGAATCAAGGCATTAACCAAGCTGCGACCAAAGTCACGGCCAGTTTTGTAAATCATGGCCCAGGTTTTACCAATGGCACTCCCAGCCTCACTAACATAACCTGCACCACCCGTAATCATCTGGAGATCAGCCACATCAATGAGCTCACTTTCAGGGCAAGTTGGAACGGGTCCTAAAGGACCACTTGGATAGGGATAGGGAAAACCTGGAACTAGGACCTTACCTGGACACCAGATTTGGCTACCTCCTTGGATTTCAGCTGCTTCTGTTAGGGGAATCGTATTCATCCGTTTCTTCCTCACTTTCCTTCTTATTTGGGGCCCTCATCTTTTAATTCGAAAGTAGGAAAAAAAAGAAAGACTAACTGTGAGAATACATAACTAAAACCAGCTCCAATAAATCACCCAGCAGGCGATTGTGGTCTTCGATCAGGTCATAGAGCCGATCTTGACTGAGCACCCCACAAGCTTCCCCGGGACCAGCATTATCATGGAGCTTCAACCAAGCCTCACTCCCATAAAAGTCTCGTAGAGCTTGGTAATCCTCATGATGCTCCTGGAAGGCTTGTACAGCCTCCTGGAGTGCCTCAAACCGAGGCTGAAAACGTTCCAGAGCTGTTTCCATAATCTGTACCTGATTTTCCTGTTGTGCAGTCATCTAAACTCCCTTCTAGGAACTGCGCAAAAGCAGCTCCCTCACCGATTATTCTTATACTACCATAGAGCAAACAGAATCCCAGGATAGAGGGTTTTGCTTTCTGGCTAGGATTTTAAGACAAAGCAAAAAGCCCACTGTTGTAGGCTTTCTGCAATATAATTCTTAAAATTAAAGCATTTTGTTGTAGAATTCAACGACAAGTGCTTCGTTAATTTCTGGGTTGATTTCATCACGTTCTGGGAGACGAGTCAATGAACCTTCCAATTTTTCTGCATCGAAAGATACAAATGCTGGACGTCCAAGCGCTGACTCAACAGCTTCCAAGATTGCTGGAACTTTAGCTGATTTCTCACGAACAGAGATTACTTGACCAACTTCAACACGGTAGCTAGGGATGTCAACACGTTTACCGTCAACAAGGATGTGACCGTGGTTAACAAATTGACGAGCTTGGCGACGTGTTGAAGCCAAACCTAGGCGGTAAACCACGTTGTCCAAACGACGCTCAAGAAGAAGCATGAAGTTGAAACCAAGGATTCCACCTTTGATTTTTGTAGCTTGTACGAACAAGTTACGGAATTGTTTTTCACCTACTCCGTACATGAAACGAAGTTTTTGTTTTTCAGCCAATTGCAAACCATATTCTGAAAGTTTGCTGCGGTTGTTTGGTCCGTGTTGTCCTGGTACGTAGTTACGACGTGCAAGTTCTTTACCAGTTCCTGATAGAGACAAGCCAAGACGACGAGATTTTTTCCATGATGGTCCTGTATAACGTGACATTTAAATGTCCTCCTCTAAATAATTGTTTGAGGAAATAGTCATTTGAAAAATCCTGATTCGTGCAGGAAACCTTCGCCCAAACAGCAAGGGTTACTTACTGGGACTTCCTGTTGACGAGCTTCATATTTTTCTGCTGCTATTTCGCACGTTCTCTATTGTAACAAGTTTCCTTCAGCTTGTAAAGGATTTTTTTCGGTTATGCTTCCTCATCATCCAAGTAACGGATCAGTGTTTTTTCCGTTAGGATGTCTGAGTAAGTGTAAGATTCCACATAAGTGTTTGTGATTTCACCAGGTAGGGTTCCAACATTGTTGTATTCAACGATGAATAGGGATGGGTAAACTTCAATCAAACGACCTGTTTTATTTTTTTGACGTTTACGGCCATGTTCCAAGGTCATTTCAACCATTTTTCCCTCATGGTTTTTAATATCTTCTTTGATTTTTTTCATTTTAGCAACATCTGTAAATGCATCGCTCATAGTTATTCCTCCCTTTTGGATATAGCTGAAAATTTATTGTATTCTTTCTGAAATAGAAGTTCGACGGTTCCACGCGCCCCGCTCCGGTTTTTCTCGATGATCACTTCGACCTTATTATTGGGAATTTCATCTTCGGATTCACCCGCGCGATCGTAATAATCATCCCGGTAGAGGAAGGCAACGATGTCAGCATCCTGCTCGATAGATCCGGATTCCCGGATATCAGAGAGGACAGGACGTTTATCTTGCCGCTGTTCCACGCCCCGTGACAGCTGACTGAGAGCGATAACAGGGACTTTCAATTCTTTGGCAAGAATTTTGAGCTGGCGGGAGATTTCAGAGACTTCCTGCTGGCGATTTTCCCGCCCAGTTCCTGTAATAAGCTGGAGGTAATCGATGAGGACCAGTCCCAGATTACCGGATTCTTTAGCCAGTTTCCGTGATCGCGAGCGAATCTCCGTAATCCGAATCCCCGGTGTATCATCGATATAGATCGGCGCGGTTGCCAGGTTGGCTTGGGCAATTGTAACCTTCCGCCATTCCTCATCTGACAGTTGACCTGTCCGAATTGAGTGAGAATCAATCAGTCCCTCTGCCGCCAACATCCGATCTACCAAGCTTTCTGCCCCCATTTCCAGCGAGAAGATAGCCACAGTTTTTCCGAATTTACTGCCAATATTTTGGGCAATATTGAGGGCAAATGCTGTTTTACCAACGGCCGGCCGAGCAGCCAAGATAATCAGCTCCTCCTCATGCAAGCCGGTTGTCATCCGATCCAGATCCGGATAGCCCGTTGGAATCCCTGTCACATCAGATGTTTGCTGGGACCTAATTTCCAGATTTTCGAAGTTGATGTTCAGGATATCCTTGATAACTCTGAAACCACTTCTTTTATTATTTTCATTTAAATCAATCAGGGTCTTTTCTGCCCCTGCAATCAGTTCATCAGTCCCCAGGGCTCCTTCGTAAGCCTGGTTAATACTTTCGGTTAAGCGTGAAATAAAACGGCGCCGCATGGCCATATCGGCCACAATTTGGGCATAATATTCAGCATTGGAGCTAGTCGGAACAGCGTTTACGACTTCCACTAAATAAGAAAAACCACCAATATTTTCCAGGTCTCCTTGGGCTTCCAAAATAGCTCTCATGGTGGTAGCGTCAATGACATCTCCCCGATCATTCAAGTCAATCATGGCCTGAAAAATAAGGCGGTTCGCATATTTAAAAAAGTCAGCTGGTTCAATGTACTCGCGTACAAAAACCAGCTTACTCTCATCCAAAAAAATAGCCCCCAGAACAGACTGCTCTGCTAAAATATCTTGCGGTTGGGTCCGCAACTCTTCTAGATTGGCCATTTCTCCTCCTTAAGCTTCCTGGATGTAAATCTTAATCTCTCCGGCTACATCTTGGTAGAGCTTAACAGGTACTTCCACAGAACCAATGGAGCGGAGTTGATGGTCCAAACGGATGTTCCGTTTTTCAACTTTAATGCCAAATTGTTTCTGCAACTCTTCTGCAATTTTCTTGCTGGTAATCGAGCCAAAGGTCCGACCATCTGGTCCAACTTTTTCAGTGAAACGAACCACAGTCTCTTCCTTGGCCAACTGCGCTTTCACAACTTCAGCTTCTGCAATTAGCTCCGCATGCGCTTTTTCTTGAGACTTTTGCTTACCGCGAAGCTCACCGATAGCTTGGGCAGTTGCTTCTTTAGCTAGATTTTTCTTAATCAGGAAGTTTTGGGCGTAGCCTGTTGGCACTTCCTTAATTTCGCCTTTTTTACCTTTTCCTTTGACATCTTCTAAGAAAATAACTTTCATGCTTGAGTCTCCTTTTCTTGCGTTTCATTTATAATAACATCTTTTAATCGCGCCGTCACCCTGGAGAGGTCGACATTCCGCAGTTGGGCAGCAGCCAGGTTAAAGTGGCCACCTCCGCCCATCTCCTCCATTATTCTCTGTACATTGATCCGACTGCGACTCCGAGCAGAGATTCCAACCGTTTCAGCATCCAGATAACTCACCACAAAGGTCGCTTCAATCCCTGACATATTCAGAATAGTATCGGCTGCCTTGCTGAGTTCAATCGTTGAATAGTGATTTTCTTCTGGAGCAACAGCCAGGACAATCGTCGACGCTAGACGCTGACCTTGTAGAATCAATTCGTTGACCCGACGGTACTCTTCAAAATCATTGGCCATGATTTCTTTGATCAAGGTGCTATCACTACCGCGGCTGCGTAGATAACTCGCCACATCAAAGGTTCTGTTGGTTACCTGAACTGAAAAATTCTTGGTATCCAGCATAATACCAGCCATGAGAATGCTGGCTTGGATTTTACTGAGACGGTTTGACTTGGCATTTTGGAACTGAATCAATTCTGTCACCAATTCACAGGCGCTGCTCGCTCCACTTTCGATATAAGTGATAACCGCATTCTCTGGGAAGTTTTCATCCCGGCGATGGTGGTCAATAACAATGGTTTGATAAAATTCCTGATAAAAAGCCTCTGATAGGGTCAGACTAATCTTGGAATGGTCGACCATGATCAGGAGCGACTGGCGAGTCACCCGTGGCATGGCTTCATCCAAGGTCAACAGCTTGGTTCGCTCTTCCTCCTGTAAACTGGAGATAGCTCTCTGAATGTCCGCTGACATGTATTCCGGATCATAAACCGCATAGGACTGATCGGTTAGATTTTCCGCAAATTTCTGCATCCCGATGGAAGCCCCTAGGGCATCCAAGTCCAAATTGCGGTGACCCACGATAAAGACCTGATCTGCAGACCGAATCTTGTCTGAGATGGCTGTCATCATGGCCCGGGTACGAGTACGGGTCCGTTTTACGGCTGAGACACTACCACCTCCGAAGTAAATCGGATTTTTATTTTCCCGATTTTCACGGACAACTGCCTGGTCTCCACCCCGCACAAGGGCTAGGTTCAAATTCTCGAGGGCTGTTTTTCCAATCGCCGCATGGTTGCCATCTCCGAAGGCAAAGCCCATACTTAAGGTCAGAGGGAGTTTTTTCTCCTTAGCTTCATTGCGGAATACATCGATAATCGCAAATTTATCCGTCATCAGTTTATTTAGGACTGTGTAATCTGTAAATAAATAGTAGCGATCTGCATCTACGCGGCGGTAAAACATTTGATATTCCTCCGCAAAACGCGATACAAAATCAGCAATAAAACTATTGGTAGTACTGATTTCTGAATCAGATAAACCCTCTCTGAAATCATCATAGTTGTCCAGAGAAATCGCTCCAATAACGGGGCGACTGGTGGCTAGTTCTTCCGTAGCATTGTACTCATTGCTGGCATCAAAGAAATAGACCATGTTCCCGGATTGATCCAGATGAACGGCATAAGTTCGCTCACCTAAGGTGACATAGTGACCTTGGTCCTTTTGCGCAGCTTCAAGCACCGATTTTACGAGTTTCAAATCTAGAACGCCATCTTCACCTACAAAAATCAGCTCTGCATAGGGATTGTACCAATCTATTTCCCCGGAATCCTCGCTCAACTTCAGAATGCCGATGGGGATTTTATTAAGGAGATTGGCTAAGCTCGCCTCTACCTGATCTTCCACCTGTCGTTGGTGTTCTTCGTCGACCTTGGTCACCACCAATTCTTGGTCCATTAAAACCAGAAGGAGTAAAGCTCCCATTAAAATCATGGTAATAGCGATAGGGATACCATTCATGGAATGTTGCCAAACAACGGACAAAATCCCTAAAAAAATGATCCCGATCATAAAGTAATGAAAGGGGGATAATGGAAATTTTTTCATCATAAACCTCTTCCTGATATTTTACCATAAAGGAGGTATGACACCAAGTTTTCACTGTAAAAACAAGCAAGAAAAGATGGGATTTAACAGGATTT
>NZ_JAOBSU010000170.1:0-1865 GCF_025447695.1 Streptococcus danieliae
ATATGGTGTAAAGGCACGCTTCGCTTAAAGCCTTGACACCAATCCCTATTTCTCTTGTTATCCAACTAGGCTCAAAAAGGAAATTCTTACAATTCCTTGTCCGATTAATACACACTTTCAAACTCTGCTTTGGAGTTTACACAAAATTCTTGACACACCCCTCTTATTTTTCCTTTTAGGCTTCTTTAAGCTAAGTTTAAAGGAATTTTTAGTTTTTATTTTTATACTTATTCGGAAATAAAAAAAGAAAAAGGTAGCTATCATGAAGAAAAAGCCAATCCTAACCGCTACAGTTGCTTTCCTAACCATGGCCAGCTTAGCAGCTTGTAGCATGCCTGGTAGCCAAACACAAGCGACAACAGGCCAGGTCATTAAACAGAACACCACCACATCTTCCATCAACTGGGATGAACTTCCTAGTAAAGAGGTCACCTTGGACGACAAAGGCCTGACCATTACCGAAGCTGGAACCTACATCCTCAAGGGTGAAACCACTGCAGGTGTAACAGTTAAAGCCTCTGGTGATGTCCGACTAATTCTAGCCGGTGCCACCATCTCTGCCAACGATAGACCAGCCATCCATATCGAAAAAGCCAACACAGCCCAGTTGGAACTCCAAGATGGAACCACCAACACCGTCAAGGATAGCAGTACTCACAGCAAGGAAGACCTGGACGGAGCCATCCATGCTGAAACCGATCTGATTGTGGCCGGCCAAGGAAATCTGATGGTTGAAGCCAACTACCAAGACGGCATTGTCTCAACTGGCAATCTCTCCATTGAAAATGAAATCCTGCAAGTCGTTGCCAGCGATGATGGCATTCGTGGCCGCGATAGCGTTACCATCAACAGTGGAAATATCAGTATCAATGCCCAAGGTGATGGGATTAAATCCAACAATGATGAGAACAGCAGCAAGGGTAATGTCACCATCAACAACGGAGACATCTCCATATCTGCTAGCGATGATGGCATCAAGGCGGAATCAAGCCTCGTTATCAACGATGGAAATATCTCTGTTGCCCAAAGCATGGAAGGCCTTGAAGGAACCAACGTTACCATCAACGGTGGAACCGTCGATGTCACTGCCAACGATGACGGCATTAACGCCGCTAGCGATGCTGCAGGTGCCGATATCTTCATCAAGGTGACAGGCGGCCACATCGAAGTTCAAGTTGGCCCAGGGGACACCGATGCCTTCGACTCCAACGGCAAGCTCGAAATCAGCGGTGGCCACATCGACATCAGCGCCCAGTCAGCCTTTGACGTCGACGGTCAAATCAACTTCTCCGGCGGAACCATCACCGTCAATGGCGAAATCATGACCGAAATCGTCCATACTGGACCTGGTGCCCCTGGAGACATGCCGCCTGGGGGAATGCCACCTGGTCAGTAAACTAGACGCAACTAACCATCGCTGCAGTGAATCTCCCAAAAAGACGGCCGGAATTGACTCGATGAGCTACCAAACAGAAGAACGGAGAATGTTCTGCATATAGCGATCAGCTACTGCATCAAAGCTATTTTATGAATACTAAATAAAGAGGCTAGATTTTTGTCCTAGCCTCTTTATTTAACCTAATGAAAATCAAAACCTGAATACTTGGAGAAGACAAAAAGGTGACTAGGAAAGCCGACGAAAGTAATTCAAGAAGGCTTGACAAGGTCAGAATCTGAAATTCAATGAATATTAAATTTCATAGGGGATCTTAACAGAAGCATTTTAGAACGATTCAAATCTCCTTAGAATTATCTGACAAATCTCCTTTTGTGCTATAATGACATTATACCCGAATTATTCATAGATAACTAAAAAAACTTCTAGAAACCCTGATAGATCAATGTTTCTAGAAGTTTTTGATTTT
>NZ_JAOBSU010000171.1:0-1858 GCF_025447695.1 Streptococcus danieliae
CTCTTGCTGGAAATTAGAGGGCAAGAGTCCCTTCTTTTTTATATGACGGAATACTTCTGGTTTTTAGAAGTGCCCTTTAATTTATTGATTCGAAATTTTAAACAAAGTTCTGGAGAAATTCTCTGGGAAGTTGATGGAAAATCACTGTCCAACCAAGAATTTTACCGTCATATAGGGATTGTTTTTCAGAGTAATCGGTTGGACGATAATCTGACGGTTGAAGAGAATCTGCAGTCTAGAGGGGCGCTCTACCAGTTATCAAAAAAACAAGTCCAGGCACGCATGGAAGAATTGCAACCCTATCTTGATGTTGTGACGATTCGAAATCGGAAATATGGTAGTTTGTCTGGAGGGCAAAAACGAAAGGTGGATATTGCGCGTGCTCTCTTACCGCAACCGTCCTTACTTTTGCTGGATGAACCCACCACCGGTTTGGATCCACAGTCACGTCATGATTTATGGGAAGCCATCAAGCAGCTCAATAAAAAAGATAAGATGACGGTGGTATTAATCACCCATTATCTTGAGGAGATGGCTGGCTGCGATGTTCTCAATGTCTTGATTGCAGGGAATTTGTATTATTCAGGAGACATTAGTCGTTTTATTGAGCAACACTCGACAACCAATTTGAGCTTGACCTTGAAAGAAGGCAAGTCTGTTGAAGCTCTGTTGGACTCTCCCTTTGCTGATAAGTGCCAAGTTCTTTCGGACCGAGAAATTATGTTTAAAGATCTCACTGTTGAGGATATGATGGACATCATTGCAAGGCATCAAGGGAAATCGATTATTGAGAGTTTTAATGTCGAATATTCGAATTTGGAATCCGCTTATTTGAACTTGCTAAAAGAAAAGGAAGAAGCAGCTCATGTTTGAATTCATTTCCAGAAACTACAAAGTATATATACGGGATAAACTGGCCTTTTTGATGTCTTTTCTGTCAGTCATCATCCTTATCCTGGTGTACCAAATTTTCTTGGGACAAATCCAGATTGATGCGATTAAAGTTGCCTTAAATCGTGAGTCTGTTTCAACAGATACGATTGAGATGGTGAATTTATGGTTGATTTCAGGATTGACGACAATTGTTTCCATGACCAGTACTCTGGGAGCCTTTGGTGTGATGGTCTCAGATCGCGAGAAAAAATTGAGTGAAGATTTTAAGGTAAGCCCGATTTCAAATTTCAAAGTAGAATTGAGTTATGCCATCTTTGCCGTTTTATTTGGGATTAGTATGACCCTTTTCTCCTGTATCTTTGCGATTTCAATCTTTAATGGATTTAGTGCATTAGAACATTATTCCACGATGGATTATCTGACTATTTTGGGAATCATTTCGGGAGGTACCATTTTGTCCGCAGCAATGATTCTCCCAATCCTGACCTTTATTCACAGCAGTTCAGCTTTTACAACCTTGAGTACAATTGTTGGTACCTTTATTGGCTTTATTTCAGGAGTTTACCTATCGATTGGATCCGTTGGAACAACCTTGCAGCGGGTGATGACTTGGTTCCCCTTGACCCAGATCAATGCACTCTTTAAGCAAGTCTTGATGAAGGATGCCATCGCTCAAGTTTTTGAACAGGCTCCTGTTGAAGTAGTAAACAATTACAAAGAGTCTTACGGAGTTGTTCTGGTAAATAATAACGGTGAACAACTGTCCAATTCGTTGATGCTGACCTATTTGGCGACCATCATTATTGCCTTACTCCTCCTCCAATTTATGGTTAAAAAGTTCAAAAAATAAATTGGCTAATTTTTAGAAAAATGATTGACAAATGGTAGAAAAGTTTTGAAGGGCTCTATGACCTTCACCATGGGCGTATTGAATTGTATAAAGGGGACCAACGCTTTATCGAGT
>NZ_JAOBSU010000172.1:0-1851 GCF_025447695.1 Streptococcus danieliae
ACTCTTGCTGGAAATTGGAGGGCAAGAGTCCCTTCTTTTTTATATGACGGAATACTTCTGGTTTTTAGAAGTGCCCTAAATAGACTATGAAGTTTTTTACTTTTATCTCCACTTCCATAAGAAATAGAGCTGTTTGTATTTTTTTTAAATACTATAGCATTACCTGGAGATACATATTCATATTTTCCATCTGTTTCTCGTTTGGGTTTGAACATAACCTCCCCCAAATTATAGACGACGATAATAGGTGTCAATCGCTTATCGGTTTTTTGAGAGTGGGTATAATAATAAATTTGGTGCCAACTGAGATTGGTAAAAATATAGATAGAGGTAGCAAGTAAGAGTAGGAATATCCGAATTAATTTTTTGTTTCTTTGTTTTTTCATAAAAATACCTTTCTAGAGATCACCTTCTACGGCCTCTTGATTTTCTAGGAGCAGGCTTCGGCGCAGCTTTGGGTCTAGGTGTTACCATTGGTCTCGGCGCGACTTTAGGTTTCGGAGTAGCTTTAGGCTTGGGTGCTGCCTTTGGCTTCGGCGCAGCTTTGGGTTTTGGCGCAGCTTTAGGCTTGGGTGCTGCCTTAGGCTTCGGCGCAGCTTTGAGTTTTGGCGTAGCTTTAGGCTTGGGTGCTGCCTTAGGCTTCGGCGCAGCTTTGGGTTTTGGCGTAGCTTTAGGCTTGGGTACTGCCTTAGGCTTCGGCGCAGCTTTGGGTTTTGGCGTAGCTTTAGGCTTGGGTGCTACCTTAGGCTTCGGCGCAGCTTTGGGTTTTGGCGCAGCTTTGGGTTTTGGCGCAGCTTTAGGCTTGAGTGCTGCCTTAGGCTTCGGCGCTATCTTTGGTTTAGGTGCAGCTTTAGGCTTCGGCGTAGCTTCTCTTTTCCCTGGGTGAGCGGATGTTTTTGGTAGTTTGGATTTTTTTGGTGTCTCTTTGGAAGTTTTGGCCTTGGTCTGTTTTTTCTTCGAAGAGCTTGTATTTTTCTTATCCTTCTTCGATTTATTAGACCCTCCTTTAAAACCATCTAAGATCTTAGAAAAAGGATCGCTAATATATTTTTTAAACAGATTTTTACCACCCTTGTAAACATCTGAAGCAAACTTTTTAACAGGAGGTAAAATATAGGTTACTCCTAAAATGGCGAAGGCGCCGAGCGACAAGGTGGCAGCGGCATTTAAGTTATCTTGCCTTTGTTTGGCTTGCTTGGCATTAGAATGGAATGCTTTATTGTAAGCATCCTGACGCTTATCATTCGAACTATAGTAGTGATCAAAAGACTCGTAGAGATATGTTCCATTTTGGGTATTTTTCCAAATTGTATAGGCATCTAGATCAGACTTCTTATCTTTTGGATTAAGATTTGTTAGCTTATCCCCAGTATAAGAATTCAACCAAAAGAAGGTTTCTTTGGCAGTATTTGGATCAAAGAAACAACCGAAAACAGTACAAATCCTATTGTGAGGGAAGGCCATGGCAATTTTAATCGCCTCCTTCCACCAAGAACTCTTATAGCTGCTTGCAATCGGCATCATAAGATGAGGAAGATCAATATGTAATGTTTTCTCCTCTTTATGATTCTTATATATTAAGTCATGTACTTTATCGTAGTATCTGCTTTCTTTATAGTTTATAGTGTCAAAATCATTCACAAACTTCTGACTTTTATCACCGCTATAGCTAATCCCAGCGATAGCATTGGCTATCGAATGATTGATCTTATCAATGTTCTTTTTCCCATACTTATCTTCTGCCATTTGTGCCACATCCTTCATGTAGTTCATCAGGGCACCTCTAAAAACTCATACTTATTGTCGCCTTATTTCAAATAAGTAGGTATTCCTATTTGGTAGTGTAGTGCG
>NZ_JAOBSU010000173.1:0-1832 GCF_025447695.1 Streptococcus danieliae
CCATTGTTTTTTGGCAATTTCTGATGATTTTTTAGCTATTTACACGGAGTTGTTTGAGGTATGAATAATTTGGGTTGTAACATTTTTAAAGGCCTTATGAGCAACCAACTCCAAACCGTAGCTGTTTGAAACCAGGGTATAGCCAGCTAAACCCGTTTGCTTCTGGTAACCTTTGGCAAAGCCGCCGTCGATTACCAAAAGTTTTCCTTCTGCTTTGATGGGATTTTCACCGTCAATTTCACGAACGGGAGTATGGCCATTTACGATATGGCTTTCCTTTTCTAAGCCAAATTCCTCCAAAATCCCTTCACAGATATCTGCTCGTTGGCGTAGCCTGTAATAAGCATTTTTTTCTTCCTTATGAGTCCCTTTATCTTCAATATAATAGCGTTCAAACGTTGTCATAGCTGCTTTACCAAACAGAGACGAACATTCCCCCACCCAAAGATACCAAAATAAATCTGTTGCCAAATCATTATCAACCGTAGGATTTCGGTAAGCTTGACGAATCTGTTCCTCATAAAAATCTAATAGGCTTTTACCTCGATAGAGGGCCTGTCCAATCCGTAAAGATTTAAAATCACCGTTATCATGCATTGGAATACATCCGTGATAGAGCAACATGTTATTATAGCTTAAGTACATAGAACCATGTTCAAACAGAAAGTCAACATGCCTCTTCAATCGCTCTGAGGCTAAAAAATTACGCCTTAACTGTTCAAGAATTTCCATCTCCTCGGATGTCAGTTGATCCGGTTTTTCAGGGTTGATACAAGTAGCGTTAAAATCCCGCAGAGGATACATCTTTTCTCCAAGATGGATCCTTGTTTCCTTAAAATCGATTTTTCTAAACAAACGGCGATGGTCTAATTGGAAATCTGGTCGTCTTTCGATTAAAGCATCTTCCAATTTAAACTGCAAAACGGCAGTCGCCTGCTGCAGCTGGTTTAAGAGATTGCTCTCCTCTTCCGTAATATTCCCCTCATCAAGAATCGGTACAAAGGCTGGTTTTGGCTGATAATAGGCTTGACTATAAGCGATGAGTGGTCTAAGGTTAATCCCATAGCTCTCCTCGATCAACCGTAAATTATTATATCTAGCTGAAATTCGAACAATGTTGACCATACAGATGAGAGAACCCGACATGGCTCCCATCCAGGTTACATCGTGATTCCCCCACTGAACATCGACCGATCGCAAACTTGCCAGACGATCTAAAATCAAATCAGGTTCGGGTCCCCTATCAAAAATATCGCCAACAACATGTAGGTGATCAACAGCTAAACTTTGGATGACTTTCGATAAAGCCTCAACAAGATTTTCGAGCTGATCCAGTTGTACAATTTTATCAATCATCACTTGAAAATACTGCTCTTTGTAGGCTGATCGCTCAATCTCAGCTACCAATTCTTCAATAATATAGCTAAACTGACTTGGAAGCAGCTTTCGTACCTTGGAGCGCGTGTATTTACTCCCCATGTACTGAAGTAATTTCACCAAGTTCGGCAAAACCTGCTCCAGATACTGCTCTACATAAATACTCCCACGGTATTCTCTCATAAGAGCTATTTGCTTTGTCGGATAATAGATCAGCAAGGCCATCTCATCTTTGTCAGAATCGGAAAGATCGTCGCCAAAATATTCATCAATTTTCTTCCGGATGATTCCCGAACCATTTCTTATAGTCATTTAGTTTTTAAATAGTATGTTATTGCGTCAGTCAAATCGCTTGTCTTTCTAAGCAATTCTGTCACTGCTTTTTTCAAAATAGCCCAACTGTTCTCAATAGGATTCAGTTCAGGGGAATATGATGGTAAAGGGAGAAAAAAATG
>NZ_JAOBSU010000174.1:0-1802 GCF_025447695.1 Streptococcus danieliae
CTCTTGCTGGAAATTGGAGGGCAAGAGTCCCTTCTTTTTTATATGACGGAATACTTCTGGTTTTTAGAAGTGCCCTTAAATATTGCAAAACCTTACAAAAACATGGAGTTTAAACAGCCCTATTTTCATTTCTTTACCAAAGCTTTCTAAACTTTACCGATTTTTTGCTCCCAAAAATCTCCCTAAAAGGCTTACAAGGGCACGTCTAAAAACCGGTTAGATTTTGTATCTTCAAAAAATAGACTTCCTGCGGAACTAATGTATTGGATCCCATTTCTCAGCAGGAAAGATCGCATAACCACACTGAAATATTTGTAACTCAGTCTTTTTCAAGTAATGACTCCGATAAATCTCAAGTTCTGTCACTGTTTTGCAGGAAGTCTATTATCAGTTTTTAGGGATTCCACAAAAGAGTAAAAGAACCTAGAAACCCTAGTATAGCAAGAGTTCTGGAAGTTTTTTGAATTCTGTATGAATCATTTGGGTTAAAACCAATACCTCGGAAAGTATTGCTTTTCATAGTGTTTTCAATAACACCAAAGACAGGTTCTACCCGACAAGGAACACGGGCTAACTGACGACTAAACTTCTTGTCGATCTCGGTAAGTGGATTACTGGGATAGGCGATACGAGCTGTATCGTACATACATCCTTCTGGTACAGGTTTGCCAATAGAAGCACGATCCTCAAAAACAGGTTTGTGAGGATTCCAAAGTTCAGCTAATAGGTTAGAATTATGCACATTAGTTGTTGTTACTAGCTACGGTTTAGGGGGGAGTGAGAGTTCTTGGCTGGCAATGCCGATAATGACATCACAGGCTTTTTCCATGGTTTGGAGACTGACAAATTCGTAGCGACCGTGCATGTTTTCACCACCTGCGAAGATGTTTGGAGTTGGGATGCCCATGAAGGATATTTTGGAGCCATCTGTGCCACCGCGGATTGGTTCAATAATCGGTGTAATGTCCAAGGATTTCATGACTTGCTCAGCTAGTAGAACAGGTCGCATATCTTTTTCGATGACTTCTTTCATGTTGGAATACTGGTCCTTGATAGCGACGCAGACGCGTTCTTCACCCCAGCTCCGGTTCATGCGACCGGCAATACGTTGGAGAGTTTCTTTGCGGTCGGTCAAACCCTGGCTTTCAAAATCCCGTAGGATATAGTCGGCATGGGCTTCTTCTTCGGTACCGGATAGTTTTTGGAGGTGATAAAAGCCTTGGTAACCCTCTGTGTACTCAGGGCGTTCGGCATCTGGTACAACGCTATGGAAGTCCATGGCCAGTTGGAGAGCGTTGATCATTTGGTCCTTGGCAGTTCCAGGATGGACATTTCGTCCTTTGAAGGTAATGTGGGCTAGGGCCGCATTGAAGGTTTCATATTGGAGTTCTCCCAGGGGGCCACCGTCAACGGTGTAGGCGAAATCAACATTAAAGTCAGCCGCATCAAAGCGATCGGCTCCGGTTCCGATTTCTTCATCTGGTCCAAAACCGATACGAAGCTCGGCGTGTTCGATTTCTGGGTGAGCGATTAGATATTCAACGGCTGAGAGAATTTCGGCAATGCCAGCCTTATCGTCGGCTCCTAGCAGGGTGTTCCCATCGGTTGTAATGAGGGTTTGGCCTAGGTAGTTTTGGAGTTGCGGGAACTGGTTGGGGTTCAATTCATAGCCACTGTCGCCGAGTGGAATGCTGCCGCCTTGGTAGTTTTCGACCACTTGTGGGCGAACATTGTCAGCATTGAAATCGGCTGTATCCATGTGGGAAATGAAGCCAATTTTATAAGGGAATTTATCGGAATTG
>NZ_JAOBSU010000175.1:0-1790 GCF_025447695.1 Streptococcus danieliae
AGCTGAGCTAAGGCCCCTTATTGGTTTTTAAACCGGGTTTTCTTCTTTTTTAAGTCATCTACATGACCTCTCAAAACTGAACAAGTACCAATGCCTTTCCTTATCCTTAGAAAGGAGGTGATCCAGCCGCACCTTCCGATACGGCTACCTTGTTACGACTTCACCCCAATCATCTATCCCACCTTAGGCGGCTGGCTCCTAAATGGTTACCTCACCGACTTCGGGTGTTACAAACTCTCGTGGTGTGACGGGCGGTGTGTACAAGGCCCGGGAACGTATTCACCGCGGCGTGCTGATCCGCGATTACTAGCGATTCCGACTTCATGTAGGCGAGTTGCAGCCTACAATCCGAACTGAGACTGGCTTTAAGAGATTTGCTTGCCGTCACCGACTTGCGACTCGTTGTACCAGCCATTGTAGCACGTGTGTAGCCCAGGTCATAAGGGGCATGATGATTTGACGTCATCCCCACCTTCCTCCGGTTTATTACCGGCAGTCTCGCTAGAGTGCCCAACTTAATGATGGCAACTAACAATAAGGGTTGCGCTCGTTGCGGGACTTAACCCAACATCTCACGACACGAGCTGACGACAACCATGCACCACCTGTCTCCAGTGTTCCGAAGAAAAACTCTATCTCTAGAGCGGGCACTGGGATGTCAAGACCTGGTAAGGTTCTTCGCGTTGCTTCGAATTAAACCACATGCTCCACCGCTTGTGCGGGCCCCCGTCAATTCCTTTGAGTTTCAACCTTGCGGTCGTACTCCCCAGGCGGAGTGCTTAATGCGTTAGCTGCGGCACTAAGCCCCGGATAGGGCCTAACACCTAGCACTCATCGTTTACGGCGTGGACTACCAGGGTATCTAATCCTGTTCGCTACCCACGCTTTCGAGCCTCAGCGTCAGTTACAGACCAGAGAGCCGCTTTCGCCACCGGTGTTCCTCCATATATCTACGCATTCCACCGCTACACATGGAATTCCACTCTCCCCTTCTGCACTCAAGTTGAACAGTTTCCAAAGCATACTATGGTTGAGCCACAGCCTTTAACTTCAGACTTATCCAACCGCCTGCGCTCGCTTTACGCCCAATAAATCCGGATAACGCTCGGGACCTACGTATTACCGCGGCTGCTGGCACGTAGTTAGCCGTCCCTTTCTGGTAAGTTACCGTCACTGTGTGAACTTTCCACTCTCACACACGTTCTTCTCTTACAACAGAGCTTTACGATCCGAAAACCTTCTTCACTCACGCGGCGTTGCTCGGTCAGGGTTGCCCCCATTGCCGAAGATTCCCTACTGCTGCCTCCCGTAGGAGTCTGGGCCGTGTCTCAGTCCCAGTGTGGCCGTTCACCCTCTCAGGTCGGCTATGTATCGTCGCCTAGGTGAGCCTTTACCTCACCTACTAGCTAATACAACGCAGGTCCATCTGGTAGTGATGCAGTTGCATCTTTCAAACTTCAATCATGCAATCAAAGATATTATGCGGTATTAGCTATCGTTTCCAATAGTTATCCCCCGCTACCAGGCAGGTTACCTACGCGTTACTCACCCGTTCGCAACTCTTCCAAAAGAGCAAGCTCTTTCTTCAGCGTTCTACTTGCATGTATTAGGCACGCCGCCAGCGTTCATCCTGAGCCAGGATCAAACTCTCATCAAAAGTTTGAGCTAGCGCTCATTTCTGTCACTGACAGATTTATTGTTTTTTTCTTGCCGGGCACTATTGCTAGTGTCCCACACATTGGTATTCGTCTTGTTCAGTTTTCAAAGGTCATGCCTCTCACGAGACAACT
>NZ_JAOBSU010000176.1:0-1709 GCF_025447695.1 Streptococcus danieliae
ATCAGAATAGGAATTGCTTTATATGGATTATAATACTCAAAAATTACTCGGAATTCAAGACCTAGACATCACTTTCAAAGAAGACTGGCTTATTTATCGTAAAGATAGACGCAATCGTATGGCTCAAATCATCGAAGGCTCCTTAGAGAAACGCCCAAGTCATTGTCCCTCCTGTGGAGCTGCTTGGGAGTCTACTAAGGATGTCTATGCTCATGGTACTACTCCTAAAAAGCGGGTAATTCAGCTGACAGAGATCAACAATCAGCCTACTTATCTAGAACTAACCATCCGTCGCTCCAAATGCCGTCACTGCTCAGTGGTGTCTGCCAATCATCTCCCTAACTATTTCGTTAAGAGAAGAAAAAGTATTAGTGTAAAACTTCATCTCAAAGTTTTGATGGAGCTAAAAAATCCGACTAATTGCAAAAAGGTTGCCTCAATCTGTAAAACGGGCTATCAAATTGTCTATCAAACGTCTTTGCAAATAGCTCACTACATAAATGATTTAGACTCAAGACCCCTTCCTAGGGTACTAGCCATCGATGAATTTAAAGCTACTCGAGATTGTGAAGGAGCCATGGCCTTTATCGCCATGAATTGGGAAAGTGGGCAGATTCACACGATTTTAGAGGATCGTCGGAGTCATAAGCTCTTAGAATTCTTCAATGGTTACTCCTATGAAGAACGCTGCAAGGTGGAGTTTGTTGTGATGGATATGAATGCAGCCTATGATTCAATGGTCAAAAAAGCCTTTCCCAAAGCTCAGATTGTAATCGATCGTTTCCACATTGTACAGCACTTGACCAATGCCTTCAAGATGATTCGGATTCAGGAAATGAATAAATTAAACCGTCACTCAGGTGAAGAGGCCAAGAAATATCGTCGTTTAAAGCGATTTTGGAGACTTTCACAGAAAGACTATAGCTGTCTGTCCTCTGAATCCAAGTATTACCCCTTGTTTGATCGCTATATATCAGCTCAAGACATAGCTTTGGAGCTAGCCAATTACAGTCCTGTTTTGAAGGAAACCTGGGAGTTTTATCAGCTATTACTTGGCTATTTTAAGGATAGAAATGCCGACTATTTCTTTGATTTGATTCGAGAAAGTCGGAGCTCAGAATTTTTACCTCAAAATTTTCGTAATAAATTAGCCTTTCTTTTGAAGAAGGAAGAAAGTATACGCTTGGCTTTGTCTGTACCTTACAACAATGGCCTCGTTGAAGGGACCAACAATAAGATCAAGCTTCTGAAACGTTCTGCTTTTGGCTATCGGAAACATGAGCATCTCTTTGCCAGAATTTACTGGATGCAGGCTGATACTGTTTACTCTGTCTAAAAAACCTCTCCTCTAAGGAGGGAAGGGATAGAAGGTTGGATTTCTATCAGTGGATTCAAATGCTTATAGTGGAACTGTTAGCGCACATAGGCTTCTAAGGATTAGAAGAGATGCGGAACCCAGTGGTGAAAAGATTCCAAGCCACCAGGCTTGGAATCGGGGGGAGTCGGGAAACTTGGGTTCCCGACTAAGGCATGGAACTCGTTAGAGGTCGCTGCCGTCCCCCACCACAGGGAAAGCATCTCATAGAAATTCGAAAGAAGCCGGATTCGGATTGACGTTAAAACCATCTCAACACCCTTATTAAAAAGCTAAATAATAAAAGCCTAAAACTGTCAGTTTTCAGGGATTCCACACAACTTGACAAAGAGCC
>NZ_JAOBSU010000177.1:0-1642 GCF_025447695.1 Streptococcus danieliae
TTTATGAAATTGATGATGAGGAGTCAGAATCCTGACATTATTTTCAAAAAGAATAAGCAACGGGAATGATTCTAAAAAAGAGATACTTGACAAAACTAGACTTAACTAAAAACCACACTACAATTCCCAATCTTAAAATGAATCAAGATGGAGTTATCGCAGTGTGGTTTTTGATTATGGCTTCTAGACATAAAAAAAGAGCCGGAGGAACTCCGACTCAACTATAGTCCGTACGGGATTCGAACCCGTGTTACCGCCGTGAAAAGGCGGTGTCTTAACCCCTTGACCAACGGACCATCTCATCTCAAGGACAAGAATAATTATAGCAGTTCAGATTTGAGAATGCAAGTCTTTTTTTCAAAAAATTTCATTTTTTTCAGCTAATAACTCTTTCATGGCTGCAAACCGTAAACGGGACAAGGGACAGCTCACCTGTTCCAGAAATAACACCATCCTATTTCGTCGATCCCAGCCTCGGATATTTTGAATATTGGCTAGATAGGACTTGTGAGGGCGGAAAAACCGGTCTCGTCCTTTGGAGTCCTTTAAATCACTTAATTCTTGTAGGGTTCCTGGAAATTCCTTGATAAAATTTTTTCCGACCATTCGTAGTTTGTGGGAGTTGGGTGCCGTTTCAATGTAGAAAATATCCTGAAAAGGGATTTGTAGGCGTTCGCCTTTGGTACAAAAATCAAAATAATCTGCCTGGGTATCCACATCTACAAAATGCGAACGGCTATATTCTAACACGTCTCGTAACCTGATACGAAATAGATCATCTGCCAAATCCTTGGGAATAAAATCCAGAGCAGCCACCTGATAACGGAAGGTTAAAAGAGCAAATTCAGAATGGGAACTGGTAAACACAATGATCGCAAAGGGGTTGTCTTTCCTAATTTCACGTGCCAGTTCCAATCCCGTTCGCTCCCGATTCTGAATCTCAATGTCCAGAAAATAGAGTTGATGAACTTCCGCCTGCGCGTGGTAATCCATAAATTCCTCTAGTTTCCCCGTGGTTCGAATTTCTAGCTTCTGCTGCAATTCTTCCCCTAATTCCTGCAAAGCTCCTTCCAAACGAATTTGATGGTGAAGCTGGTCTTCTAAAATCAGTACTTTCATGGGTGACTCCTTATCGTTAGGTGTTGGGTAAAGCGATGGTCCTCAAAGTCCGTAGTCAATAACATAGATTCCTCATGATTGAGAATCCGCTTTACCGTAAAGAGACCGGTTCCTCGACTAGGCCCCTTGGTCGACCAATCAGATTGGTAGATTTTTTGAATATCCAAGTCACCAGCTGGTCGGCTATTTTCCAAAATCAACTCTACCCCGTGTTCCGTTGGAAAAATCGCTAGCGCAATCTCCTTCTCTGCAGATGCTTGAGCTGCTTCAACTGCATTGGTCAGTAAAATGGTCAGCAAGCGAACCAAGGCCAGCTGGTTTACATTCAGGGCTGGGACCTTTTCGCGAATTTCCAGAGAAAATTCCAATCCTTTTTCCTGAGCCTGCCCCAGATAGTGAAAGATTAAACTCCGGATGGTCTTATCCTCCAACAGGCACAAATCAAAATAAGGGCACCTCTAAAAACCAGAAGTATTCCGTCATATAAAAAAAGAAGGGACTCTTGTCCTCTAATTTCCAGCAA
>NZ_JAOBSU010000178.1:0-1606 GCF_025447695.1 Streptococcus danieliae
ATTTTTATGAAATTGATGATGAGGAGTCAGAATCCTGACATTATTTTCAAAAAGAAT
Source organism: Streptococcus danieliae (assembly GCF_025447695.1). Lineage (NCBI taxonomy): Bacteria > Bacillati > Bacillota > Bacilli > Lactobacillales > Streptococcaceae > Streptococcus > Streptococcus danieliae. The sequence goes on from NZ_JAOBSU010000178.1 coordinate 58, forward strand.
AAGCAACGGGAATGATTCTCAAGAATTTCCCTGTTCTTTCTTCCCCAAAGAATGCTATAATGGTTGCTATGTTAGAACTTGTTGCTTATCTCTTTATAGCTGGGATATTGATCTTCCTGCTACTCTACTTTTTGGGCTTCAAAATCAAGGGTTGGTTGGTCTTTCTTTTAAGCTTTCTAGCCTTTCTTTTGGTGAGCACTCCTTTTTTGCTCTTGCTCTACTATTTCTTTTTATTTCATCAATTATAAGGAACAGATATGAAAACTAGTGATTTTGATTTTGACCTACCCGAAGAGCTGATTGCTCAGGTTCCACTTGAGGATCGCTCTTCTTCGCGCTTACTGGTCTTGGACCGAGAAACCGGGGCGATGGCAGACAGCCATTTTGACCAGCTGATTGATTACCTCAACCCCGGTGACGCTCTGGTTCTCAACAACACACGCGTCCTTCCTGCCCGTCTCCACGGGCAAAAAAACGAAACCGGTGGCCATGTGGAACTCCTGCTTTTACAAAACACCGAAGGCGATCAATGGGAGGTTCTCGCCAAACCCGCCAAGCGACTCAAGGTGGGGGCGCGTATTACCTTTGGCGATGGCCGGCTGCAAGCTGAGGTTGTTGAGGAATTGGAGCACGGGGGCCGCATCATCCAATTCCATTATGAAGGCATTTTCTTGGAAATCCTGGAGAGCCTTGGTGAGATGCCCCTTCCTCCCTATATTCATGAAAAATTAGAGGACCGTGAACGCTACCAGACCGTCTATGCCAAAGAAAACGGCTCTGCCGCCGCCCCAACCGCGGGACTTCATTTTACACCAGAATTACTGGCAGCCATTGAAACCAAGGGCGTGCAAATCCACTACCTAACCCTGCATGTTGGTCTCGGAACCTTCCGACCAGTATCCGTGGACGACCTGGATGCCCACGACATGCACTCCGAATACTACACCATCTCCGACCAAACAGCCCAGGCCCTCAATCAGGTCAAGGAAGCTGGTAAGCGGGTCATCGCTGTTGGCACAACTACCATCCGGACCCTCGAAACCGTTGCCCAACAAAACGAGGGCAAACTAGCCGGCGCCAGCGGCTGGACCAATATCTTCATCAAACCAGGCTACCAATGGCAAATCGTCGACGCCTTCTCGACCAACTTCCACCTGCCCAAATCAACCCTAGTCATGCTAGTCTCCGCCTTCGCTGGCCGCGAGCAAACCTTGGCTGCCTACCAACATGCCATCGAGGAAGGCTACCGCTTCTTCAGCTTTGGTGATGCCATGTTTATTCATTAATTTCTAAACATCTTAAAGCCTTCATGAGAATCTCCAATCTCGTGAGGGCTTATTTTTGTAGCCTGAAAAATATCATTTATTTTTTGAGTTCCTCACCACTATATGTTATAATTGTATTGTAAGGGATTTCAAATTAGAAAGGGGTGTGTCAAGAATTTTGTGTAAACTCCAAAGCAGAGTTTGAACGTGTGTATTAATCGGACAAGGAATTGTAAGGATTTCCCTTTTGAGCCTAGTTGGATAACAAGAGAAATAGGGATTGG
>NZ_JAOBSU010000179.1:0-1595 GCF_025447695.1 Streptococcus danieliae
AACAAGTGAGAAAAGGACTCTTTAAATATGTCTATTCAGCCGATGTCGCTCAAGCTAATTACGAGAAAAATCGTAAACGATCTGTTAAAAAACTGATTCTTACTAAGAAAATGAAGGACAAAATTCTTCACTATCATCACCAAAAGTATTCGCCTGAAATGATGGTTAAGACAAAAAACATTGAGGCAGGTGTTACCACAATTTACTACTGGATTCACAATGGTCACCTTGGATTAACTAGGAAAGATATGCTTTATCCTAGAAAAACGAAAAAAGCAATCACAAGTAACTTCAACGAAGCCACATGTGATTGCCTCTATGCATCGTCTCATTCGAACGATCCATTACCTCATAACGCACAATAAACTTTACGACTATAGTCTTTCTAAAAGTCAATAAGGAATAATTGTGCCATACCATTATAACACCTTGCGAAAAAAATTGAAAGTCAAGGTGCTGTTTCAGTGTACTCTTTTTTAGGTATTTGGTCTTAAGTTATAGGTAAAATCATCAAAAGTTGCCTGTGAGCTAGCCTATTGTAAGAGAAGAGGGATTCCGTGTAAAGGCACGCTAACGCTCAAGACCTTGACACAAAATCCCCTTCTCTTCGCTTGCCAACTAGGCTCAGCAGGCACCACTCTGCCAAATAAATTGGCCAATTTTTAGAAAAATGGTTGACAAATGGTAGAAAAAGGAGAATCCTTGGAAAAAAACAAGCATTCATACTGCTTCTCCCAAAGATTTTTTAAAGACTTCTCCACGTTTCGCAGGGCAGATTCTATCAACAATCCCCCAACCGCGCTTTCTTCTGATTACCAAGGGATGAGACCCCACTCTGAGACTAGGCTACTTTCTAATCCCCTCAAGAGCTGCTTCAATGTGACCTAAGACTTCTTTCAATGCCAGTTCATCATTGACAAAATCAAAACGGTCCCCATCGATTCGAATCTTCGGACTTTTATCATAAGCTTGGTACCAATCTGGATAAGCAGTATGAACTTGCCGATAGTATCCCTCTAAATCCGGATTCCCCTCAACCTGTTCATACTCCCGACCCCGACGCGCAATCCGATGTAACATAGTTTCAAAGGACACATCAATATAAATCAATAAGTCCGGTGCCTTCTTGGGCATCCCCTCCAACTCTTCCATCATATTATCCAACAGTTCATGGTAAACTTGATGCTCTTCCTGCGTGACATTGCCATTTCGATAATTCAGATCTAAAAACAGAGCATCCTCAAAAATCGAACGATCCAAGACATTGTTGTCATTCTTATAGGCTTCCTTAATACTCTTGAACCGTTTATTTAAAAAATAAATTTGCAAAAGAAAAGCATATTTCTCTGGATTTTTATAGTAGAGATCCAAAACGGGATTATCATCTACCGATTCATAGAAAACCTCTGTTCCAAAATACTCTCCCAAAGCCGCAGCTAGCGACGATTTTCCGGCACCAATTGTACCTGCTAAAACTAACAAAATTTTCTTCCCCTCCTTAGACTTTAAACCAGAACCGAGAGTGTACAATATCTTGTGTAAACGCAAAAAAGGAATAAATCCTGTATAGTAGAGTTATACCAAAAATACTACTA
>NZ_JAOBSU010000017.1:0-20308 GCF_025447695.1 Streptococcus danieliae
CCCAGCTCTTGCCTTCTTTGGAGGTTCCTCATGTTATTGTCATGGACAATGCAAGTTTTCATCCTAAGAAGATTTTAGATGAACTTTCTATTTGTAATGGTCATTTTTTTCTCCCTTTACCATCATATTCCCCTGAACTGAATCCTATTGAGAACAGTTGGGCTATTTTGAAAAAAGCGGTGACAGAATTGCTTAGAAAGACAAGCGATTTGACTGACGCAATAACATACTATTTAAAAACTAAATGACTATATCTCGAAAAGTTTTTAATGGATTACTGATAAAAATAGGAGAGGTTTAGCTGCTATTTTAGTCTAGCTGTGAGGATTGGGTTGGTTTTGAGAGGCTGATTCAAGGGTTTACAGATGTGTAATAGAAACGTTCTTTTCTTGCTTATCAGTTATAATAATAGGTAATCATTTACATGTAGCAAAGGAGATGCCTATGAAAAAATTGTTGTCAGTTCTAGCTTTAGCAGTGCTTGTTCTTGGAGGTTGGCTCCTATTTGAGAGCAACCAGGCTTCACAGAGTGGCTCTAATTCTTTCCAGCTGTTTGGCTCCGTGAATTTGGAGAACGATCAGGGTGAAGAGGAAGTGGAGGAGGATACTGGTAGTTCGGAGGAAGATGATGCCTTTGGGAAATTTATCGAAGAGCATAAGACCCCGCTTTCGAAAAGGATTGTCATCGAGGATAGCTCTGAGAAATAATCTTTTCTCGTGTATACAAAAAGGGAGTGGGACAGAACTAAATTTGAAAAAATTTAGTTCGTAGTCTCACCCCCGCAAGGCTGATTAGGTCCTCTTCCGAGCTTGAAAAGTGAACGATTGGAGTTTGCTTCGCAAACAAGATTTGGTACTCTCTAACAGCATACAATGCTGTTAGACCCAATCAGCTACTGCGTCAAAGGTATTTTGTTATACAAAGTCAATGAGGCTAGACTTTTGTCCCAGCCTCTTTTTGTATATGTGAGTGAGTTCTTAGCCGAGGTAGCGTTGGAGGAACTCACGTGTCCGTTCTTCTTTGGGATTGGTAAAGATGTCTTCTGGACGTCCTTCTTCGGCGATAACACCCTTGTCCATAAAGATGACACGGCTGGATACATCGCGCGCAAATTCCATTTCGTGGGTGACCACGATCATGGTAAGACCTTCTTGAGCGAGGTTCTGCATGATTTTGAGAACTTCTCCAACCATTTCAGGGTCCAGGGCTGACGTTGGTTCATCAAAGAGAATGGCGTCAGGATTCATGGAGAGGGCTCGAGCAATGGCAACCCGTTGCTTTTGCCCACCGGAGAGTTGTTTTGGTTTGGCGAGCCAGTATTGCTCACCCATGCCGACCTTGTGTAGGTTTTCTTTGGCAATTTTTTCGGCCTCTGAACGCTCCCGTTTGAGGACGGTTGTTTGAGCGACAATGGCATTTTCCAAGACATTTAGATTCTCAAAGAGGTTAAAGTTTTGGAAAACCATCCCTAATTTTTCACGGTAAGTGGTAAGGTCGTGCTCGTCTGCAAGCACATTTTTTCCGTGGTAGAAAATTTCTCCGGCACTTGGGGTTTCCAGTAAGTTGATGGAGCGAAGGAAGGTGGATTTCCCGCTTCCTGAGCTACCGATGATGGAAATAACTTCCCCCTTGTGGACGGTGAGGGAGATATCCTTGAGAACTTCGTTTTGTCCGTAAGATTTTTTGAGGTTTTTAATTTCAAGAATGGTTGTTTGTGTCATTTGATCACCCCCGTTTGCATTTGGTTTGCTCCGGTAGTGTAAGTGTCACTATCCATACGCCGTTCTACATAGCGTAAGATACGGGTTACGGTAAAGGTGAGCACGAAGTAGATAATGGCGATTACGGTAAAGGTTTGGAAATATTGATAGGTTTGAGTGGCAACAGTATTTCCGGCAAAGTAGAGTTCGACAACGGAGATAACATTCAAAACAGATGTATCTTTGATGTTGACGACAAACTCATTTCCGGTTGCAGGAAGGATGTTGCGGATAACCTGTGGTAAGACAATCTTACGCATGGTTTGTCCGTGGTTCATTCCTAGGGCTGTAGCGGCTTCAAACTGACCTTTGTCAACTGCGAAGATACCACCGCGGACGATTTCACTCATGTAGGCACCTGTATTGATGGAAACAATGAAGATGGCTGCAAGAGTCCGGTCGATGTCGATTCCGAAGGCCTGAGCTGTTCCGTAGTAGATGACCATGGATTGTACAATCATCGGGGTACCGCGGAAAATTTCGATGTAGGCACTGAGGAACCAGCTAAAGAGTTTTTGGAAAAAGGCAAGGGCCTTGGTTTTAGCCTGGGGAGCAGTCCGGTAAACACCAATCAAGAGTCCAATACCTGTTCCGACCACGGTACCGATAATGGAAATGAGGAGGGTCATACCAGCTCCGCGGAGGAATTGCGAACTGTTATTTTGGACAATGGCAAGCATTTGTTGGAAGAAACTAGGTGTTTCCTCTTCTTCGTTTTCACTGGCCAAGGGCTGGTTTTGGATCATTTCATCCATCAAAGCCACTTGTTGATCGACTGAGAGGGTCGCGATGGCTGCGTTGACTTGGCTCATCCGTGCGTCATCTTTGCGCATTCCAACAGCAGTGGTAACCTCCTCGTCGTTGGTTGTAAAGCCTTGGTCCAAGTTAACCATTTTCAGGTTAGGGTTCGCATCTTCGGCAGTTAAGGCTTCAGGGCGTTCGGAAATGTAGCCGTCAATGACTCCAGCTTCGAGAGCTTGACGCATTTGGGCGAAATCTCCCATGGCAGTTTCCTTAGAAGCACCATCGATTTGGTCGATCAAATCGTAGAGGTAAACTCCCTGTTGCGAGGTAAGTTTGGCTCCCTTGAAATCAGTTAGTGATTTGGCTGCGGCATAGTCAGAGTCTTTGCGGACGACAATAACCGGTTGGCTCCGGTAGTAGCTATCGGAGAAAGCAATCTCTTTGCGACGTTCTTCGGTTGGGCTCATCCCTGCTACGATCAAGTCAATCTTTTTCGAAGTTAGGGCTGGGATTAGACCATTCCAGGTTGTCTTGACAACCAGAGGTTTTTTACCGAGTTTTTCAGCGATTTTCTTGGCAATTTGTACATCATAGCCATTGGCATATTGGTTTGTGCCTTCGATTTGAACGGCACCGTTACTGTCATCGTCCTGTGTCCAGTTAAATGGAGCATAGGCTGCTTCCATCCCAACTCTGAGGTAGTCATCTGCATGAGCAGGTTGAACCCAGGCGAATAGCAAAGCTAAACCTGTGAGTAGGGTTATTACTAACTTTTTCATAGGAACCTCCTTCTGAATTTTTTTCATTATAATGTAAAAAAGTAGACAAATCAATATAATTTCCGTGTGAAAACGTTTTATAAAGGGATTCATCAGTCAACCTCTTCCAAGGAAGGTTGGGTTGATTGAGCCAGATTTTGTCCTAGAATAGTGTACCATTTTTTTGAGAATTGAGATTCGATTGGTAACAGAGATGTCCTTGTGGTATAATCATTCCTGTTAGGAAGGATGAAAAGGCATGATACTGATTGAACTGTTAAAAGCGATTTTATTTGGAATTGTTGAGGGGATCACAGAGTGGTTGCCGATTTCCAGTACCGGACACCTGCTCTTGTTGCAGGAGTTTGTGAATTTTAAAGGGGTTTCGGCTGGTTTTATGGACATGTTTAATGTTGTTATCCAGCTAGGGGCGATTTTGGCTGTTGTGGTGATTTATTTTGGTAAACTCAATCCCTTTAAGCCGGGTAAATCACAAGAAGAAGTCAAGCAGACCTGGTCTCTTTGGTCTAAGGTGCTAGTGGCGATTTTGCCGGCCATGGTGATTGGGGTTCCTTTAGACGATTGGTTTGAGGCGCACTTTTACAATCCCGTTTCGATTGCTTTAATGTTGATCATTTACGGAATTGCCTTTTTGGTGATTGAGAAACAGGATTTTGTCAAGGATCCTAGCGTAACGCGCTTGGAGGATCTACCTTATGCAACAGCCTTCAAGATTGGTCTTTTCCAAGTCTTGGCCCTGTTTCCGGGAACCAGTCGGTCAGGGGCAACCATTGTTGGCGGTCTCTTGAATGGAACCAGTCGGTCAGTGGTTACAGAGTTCACCTTTTTCCTTGGGATTCCAGTTATGTTTGGAGCTAGTGGAGTCAAGGTTCTCAAATTTATCCTCAATGGCAATAGCTTAACGGGGACGGAAGGCTTGCTCTTGGCTGTAGCCATGGTGACAGCCTTTGCGGTCAGCCTCTACGCCATCCGTTTCTTGACCGGCTACGTCAAGCAGAACGATTTTACCATCTTTGGAAAATACCGGATTGTGCTTGGAATTTTACTGCTCCTCTATGCAGGAGTACGGGCCTTTTTGGCTTAATCTAGAAGAGTGGTTGTGTTTCCACTCTTTTTTTGAAATCTACGAAAAATTCAAGTATACTGGATAATGAGGTAAACAAATGAAAATGAAACAATTAAATGATCGAACCATTAAAATTTCGATCAGTATGAAAGATTTGGAAGAAAGAGGAATGGAATTGGCGGACTTCCTGATGCCCCAGGAAAAAACCGAGGATTTCTTCTACACGATTTTGGATGAACTAGAGTTACCCCAGCATTTTCTGGATTCAGGAATGTTGAGTTTTCGGGTAACACCAAAGCCGGATCGCTTGGATGTTTTTGTGACCAAGTCAGATGTGGACAAGGCGATGGATTTTGACGAGATTGATTTCGACGACTTGCCACGTATGGAGGATTTTCCAGACATGGAACCGGAAGAGTTTATCAAAGCGATGGAGGAGGCCCTCAAAGAGTACAGTCAGGATCCTCAATCGGATGAATTGCTCAGTGAGTTGGATCGTTTCCGCCAGCAGGTCCAAGCGGATCAGGAAGAGGAGCTGGATGCGGCTGAAGCTCAAGGAAATCGTGGCTCTAATCGGGATAGTCACTTCTTATACTATGTCCTTCAATTTTCCGATTTTAACAAGGTGCGGGAATATGCAGATCTTGTTGACTATGACTATGATGGCTCTGAGCTCTATAAATATAAGGGGCGGTATTACCTGACCGTTTTGGTCAATACCAGTCAAATGCCAGGAAAAGCTCCTGTTTATTTGATGGCTCGGATGCGTGAAATGGCAGAAGAGTCCCAGGTAACTCGACCAGTTCTTCAGGAGCACGGAACTGTTTTATTGTATGGAACTGCGATTGAAGATTTACAAAGGATTTAAGTATGGTACCCTTTGCCCTTGCCTTTATTTTAGCTTTGATTGCTACTTTTCTGGGAAGTATTCTTTTGACTCCCTTGGTGCGTCTCCTGGCTTTTCAGATTGGGGCTGTCGATCAGCCCAATGCTAGACGGATTAATCAGCAACCCATGCCTACCGCTGGTGGTCTGGCGATCTTTCTATCGTTTAGCTTGGTGAATTTGTTTATCATGCCAGGGATTGTCAAGGTTACGACCTTTGGTTACAGTTATTTTGACTATGTTTGGCCTGTTTTATTGGCAGGCGGTGTGATTGTTGTGACAGGTCTCTTGGATGATGTATTGGAATTGAAGCCGGCGCAGAAAATGGTGGGGATTCTTTTGGCAGCGGTTTTGATTTGGTCCTTGACCGATTTTCGCCTGGATAATTTTAAGCTTCCCTTTGGCGGTCCCTTCCTCCATTTTGGTCCGATTGTCTCCTTTATTCTGACCTTGATTTGGATTGCGGCCATTACCAATGCGGTCAATCTCCTGGATGGTTTGGATGGTTTGGTGAGTGGTGTGTCGATCATTTCACTGGCAACTATGGCCATTGTTTCCTATTTCTTTTTGCCTGAGGACAATCTTTTTTTGACCCTTTTGATTTTACTTTTGGTGATGGCGATTGGCGGCTTTTTTCCCTATAACTATCATCCGGCAATCGTCTTTTTGGGGGATACTGGGGCCCTATTCCTGGGATTTATGATTTCTGTTTTGTCCTTGCAGGGATTGAAAAATGCGACGGCGGTAGCGGTGATCACTCCGATGATTATTCTAGGGGTTCCAATTACGGATACGCTGATGGCGATTATTCGTAGGCGATTGGCGGGCCGGAAGATTTCTGAGGCGGATCGTCACCACCTGCACCATCGGCTGCTGTGTCTGGGTCTGACCCATCGGGGGACAGTCTTGGTGATTTATGGAATTACCTTCATTTTTTCGATGATTTCGCTTTTGCTGAATGTGTCTAGCCGGATTGGGGGTATTTCGCTTCTTGTTGGGATTGCCTTTGGAACAGAGTTGTTTGTCGAGTTGTTGGGCATCCTGGGTCCAGATCGGGCTCCGCTTCTAAAAACCTTACGCTTTATTGGAAATTCAGCCTATCGGGAGGAAGTAAGGCAGTTACGCAAGAAACAATCCAAGTAGATAAGAATAATTCTAAACACCAAAAAAGCCTATGAGGCTTTTTTTTTGTTATACTTAAACCGTATTACCTAGAAGGAAGGATAAAATCATGTCAGTATTGGAAATTAAAGATCTCCATGTATCCATTGAGGATAAGGAAATTTTGAAGGGGGTTAACTTGACCCTTAAAACAGGTGAGGTTGCAGCCATCATGGGACCAAACGGGACTGGTAAATCAACCTTGTCGGCAGCCATTATGGGAAATCCTAACTACGAAGTTACCCAAGGGGAAGTGTTGTTGGATGGGGTGAACATTTTGGAATTGGAAGTTGACGAGCGGGCACGGATGGGCTTGTTCTTGGCGATGCAATATCCAAGCGAAATCCCTGGAATTACCAATGCGGAGTTTATCCGGGCAGCCATGAACTCTGGTAAAGAGGAAGAAGACAAAATTTCTGTTCGTGATTTTATCACTAAGTTGGATGAAAAAATGGCCCTTCTTAACATGAAGGAAGAAATGGCCGAGCGTTACCTCAATGAAGGCTTCTCTGGTGGTGAGAAAAAGCGCAACGAGATTCTGCAATTGTTGATGTTGGAACCAACCTTTGCCCTTTTGGATGAGATTGATTCTGGTTTGGATATTGATGCTCTTAAAGTGGTGTCCAAAGGTGTCAATGCCATGCGTGGAGAAGGCTTCGGTGCTATGATTATTACCCACTACCAACGTTTGTTGAACTATATCAAGCCAGATGCCGTACACGTGATGATGGAAGGAAAAGTGGTTCTTTCAGGTGGTCCGGAATTAGCAGCCCGTTTGGAGCAAGAAGGGTATGCGAAAATTGCAGAAGAACTCGGATTTGATTACAAGGAAGAAGTTTAAGTACCTACCAAGGAGGAACTGATGACAAGAGAACAAATTCAGGCATTTTCGCAAGCACAGGCTGAGCCTATTTGGCTGCAAGACTTGCGCTTGAAAGCCTTTGATAAAATTCAGGAGTTGGACTTACCTAAGATTGAGCGGGTGAAATTTCACCGTTGGAATCTGGGGGATGGTCGTTTGGAACTGGGTGAGGCGTCAGGCAATGTCCCTGCCTTTACGGATCTGAACAGTAATCCGAAGTTGGTCCAAGTCGGCACCCAAACGGTTTTGGAACAACTGTCTCCCGAATTGGTGGACCAGGGCGTTCTGTTTACAGACCTAGCGACAGCCTTAGAGGAAATTCCCCAGCTGATGGAAGAGTCTTTTATGTCTGCCCTAGCCTACGATGAGGATAAATTGGCTGCCTACCATACAGCTTATTTTAACAGCGCGGCAGTCCTGTATGTGCCAGACAATGTGGAAATTACGCAACCCCTTGAAGGTATTTTTTACCAAGACAGTGAGTCTAGCGTTCCCTTTAACAAGCACATCTTGGTGATTGCAGGTCGTAATAGTAAGTTTTCTTACCTGGAACGCATCGAAACTCTAGGTGAAGGTCAAGAAAAAGTAACGGCCAACATTACGGTTGAGGTGATTGCCAAGGCTGGAGCCCAGGTCAAATTCTCTGCGATTGATCGCCTTGGTCAAAACGTCACAACCTATCTCACCCGTCGTGGCCGGATTGGTCAGGATGCAACCATTGATTGGGCCCTGGGTGTCATGAACGAAGGGAATGTGGTTGCAGCTTTTGATACGGATTTGGTGGGACGTGGTAGTCATGCGGATATGAAGGTTGTGGCCCTATCCTCTGGGAAACAGGTCCAAGGAATTGACAGCCGAATCACCAATCACGGCTCTAACTCTGTTGGAAATATCTTCCAACACGGAGTTATCTTGGAGAAGGCAACCTTGACCTTTAATGGAATTGGTCATATTATTCGTGGAGCCAAGGGCGCAGATGCCCAACAGGAAAGCCGGGTCTTGATGTTGTCAGACCAAGCTCGTTCAGATGCCAATCCAATCTTGTTGATTGATGAGAATGAAGTTACCGCAGGACACGCAGCCTCTATCGGACAGGTTGATCCTGAGGACTTGTATTACCTCATGAGTCGTGGCTTGGACCGGCCAACAGCTGAACGTCTCGTAGTTCGTGGATTTTTGGGAGCGGTGATTGTCGAAATTCCCGTTAAAGAAGTTCGCGATGACATGATCCAGGTTATTGAAGATAAGTTAAGCAAAAGATAAACAAGAGGAGTAGCCATGCAGCCAATCGACGGTCGGCAGATCCAAAAGGACTTTCCCATTCTCGACCAACAGGTCCATGAAGAAGATCTCGTCTATTTGGATAGTGCAGCAACTAGCCAGAAGCCGCGATCCGTAATCGAGGCGATGGATCGCTATTACCAAGAAATCAATGCCAATGTGCACCGTGGGGTCCATACTTTAGGGGAGTCTGCAACCCAGGCTTACGAAGAAGCGCGACGAAAAGTCGCCTCCTTTATCGGGGCAGCTTCCGAGAAAGAAATTATCTTTACCCGTGGAACAACGACGGGCTTGAACCACCTGGCCCGAGGCTTGGAAGCTCACCTATCGCCAGGCGATGAGATTCTCATTTCGGTTATGGAACACCATTCCAATCTTGTTCCCTGGCAGCAGCTGTGTCAACGCACGGGAGCTCGCCTGGTCTATGTCTACCTGAAAGAGGGGAGATTAGATCTGGACGATTTACGGGCCAAGTTGAGTCCGGCGACTAAAATCGTTTCTTTGGCCCACGTCTCCAATGTACTGGGGGTTATCAATCCCATTCAAGAGATTGCCCGCTGGGTCCATGAAGTTGGGGCCTATCTGGTCGTAGATGGTGCTCAGTCGCTACCCCATTTGCCAGTACAGGTACAGGATTTGGATGTGGATTTCCTTGTCTTTTCTGGCCACAAGATGCTGGGGCCAACGGGGATTGGTGTTCTCTACGGGAAAGAAACGCTTTTACAAGAGCTGGAGCCTGTGGAATTTGGTGGGGAGATGATTGACTTTGTCTTTGAGCAAGAATCAACCTGGACCGACCTTCCTTGGAAGCTGGAAGCTGGGACTCCACCGATTGTGGAGGCCATCGGCTTGGGGGCGGCGATTGACTATCTGGAAGATTTGGGAATGGCACGGCTGGCTGCCCATGATCAGGAACTTGTGACCTATCTTTGGCAAGAATTGCAGAAAGTGGACGGTCTGGAAATCTATGGACCGCCTTCAGCGGAGGGTCGGAGTGGCTTGGTTTCCTTTAACCTGACAGGACTCCACCCCCATGATGTGGCGACCGCTTTAGATTATGAAGGAATTGCAGTCCGTGCCGGCCACCACTGTGCGCAACCACTCTTGGCTTATTTAGGAGTGCCGGCTATGCTACGGGCCAGTCTCTATGTCTATAACACCAGGGAAGATTGCGATCGCCTAATTCAGGCCTTGGAGACAACAAAGGAGTTTTTCAATGGCACTTTCTAAATTAAATAGCCTCTACCGAACCCTAGTGGCAGAGCATTCTAGACACCCCCATCACCAGGGGAGTTTGTCGGGTGTTGAGCCCATCCAGTTAAACAACCCAACTTGTGGCGATGTCATCCAACTCTTTTTGGTCAAGGATGAAGGGGGGCGGATTACAGACATCTCCTTTATTAATTCTGGATGTAGTATCTCAACAGCCTCTGCCTCGATGATGACCGATGTGGTGATTGGTAAAAAGGAGGAGGAGGTTCTAGCTCTAGCCCAGGATTTCTCTGATTTGGTAAAAGGGCTAGAACTATCTTCGGCTGACCAGCTCGGGGATGCAGCCTTTTTGTCAGGGGTTGCGCAGTTCCCGCAGCGGATTAAATGTGCCACTCTTGCATGGAATGCTTTGAAAAAAGCACTGGAACTAAATGAAATGAAAGGAAAATAATGGCTGAAAATGAACGCGTAGAACCCAAGCCAATTGATTTGGGGGAATATAAATTTGGTTTTCATGATGATGTCGATCCCATTCTTTCGACCGGTAAAGGTTTGAGTGAGGATGTTATCCGTGAACTGTCGGCAGCAAAAGGGGAACCTCAGTGGATGTTGGACTTCCGTTTGAAATCTTATGAGACCTTTAAGAAGATGGAATTGGAAACTTGGGGAGCTGATATGTCGCAAATCAACTTTGACGATATCATCTACTACCAAAAACCATCAGACCGCCCCGTTCGCTCTTGGGATGAGGTTCCCGAGAAAATCAAGGAAACCTTCGAACGAATCGGAATTCCAGAAGCTGAGCGAGCTTACTTGGCGGGAGCCTCTGCCCAGTATGAATCTGAAGTGGTTTACCATAATATGAAGGAAGAGTTTGAGAAGTTGGGGATTGTCTTCACGGACACCGACTCAGCCTTGAAGGAGTACCCAGACCTCTTTAAGCAGTACTTCGCTAAATTGGTTCCACCAACGGACAACAAGTTGGCGGCCTTGAACAGTGCAGTCTGGTCAGGGGGGACCTTTATCTATGTGCCGAAAGGTGTCAAGGTGGACATTCCCCTACAAACCTATTTCCGGATCAATAACGAAAACACCGGTCAGTTTGAACGAACCCTTATTATCGTTGATGAGGGAGCAAGTGTTCACTATGTTGAGGGATGTACCGCCCCTACTTATTCCAGCAATAGCTTGCATGCGGCCATCGTTGAGATCTTCTCCCTAGAAGGAGCCTATGTCCGTTATACCACCATCCAAAACTGGTCTGACAATGTCTACAACTTGGTAACCAAACGGGCCAAAGCCTTGAAGAATGCAACCGTTGAATGGATTGATGGCAATATCGGGGCCAAAACGACCATGAAGTATCCATCTGTTTACCTAGACGGAGAAGGAGCGCGTGGAACCATGCTTTCCATCGCCTTTGCTAACAAAGGTCAGGTGCAGGACACTGGTGCGAAAATGATCCACAATGCTCCGCATACCAGCTCTTCCATTGTTTCCAAGTCAATTGCCAAGAGTGGTGGAGAGGTAAACTACCGCGGTCAGGTAACCTTTGCACGTAACTCCAAGAAATCAGTGAGCCATATTGAGTGTGACACCATCATCATGGACGATCAGTCCAAGTCGGATACGATTCCATTCAATGAAATCCACAATTCACAAGTGGCCTTGGAGCATGAAGCTAAGGTATCTAAGATTTCCGAAGAACAGCTCTACTATCTCATGAGCCGTGGCTTGTCTGAACAAGAAGCGACAGAGATGATTGTTATGGGATTTGTTGAACCCTTTACTAAAGAACTTCCAATGGAATATGCTGTTGAACTGAATCGTTTGATTAGCTACGAAATGGAAGGAAGTGTCGGCTAGCAATAGCTGAGACAGCTCTCCTAACTAAAGACGCCCCCAATCAAGGTTGGTATCCATTGATTGGGGGCGTCTTTGTGGTTGTCTCTAAAGTTTTTCATTGACGAAGAGAACGAAGTTGTTCCAAAGTACCTTGAAGAAGTTACTGCGGTCCACCTCTTCCTGGCTAACCATGGCGAATTTTGGCTCTTGACCTTGGATATAACCTTTGCCAATTGGTTCGGGATCTTGATAGGTCAGGTAGCCGACAAATTCCCCTTTTTTAATAGGTGCTTGATACCCTTTGGGGTCGGTTTCCCATTTGACTTTAAAGTCTGCTGTACTGCCTCCTTGTTGGATAAAGATGGCATCGGTTTTGGCAACAGGGATGATGGGGGATTTTTTACCATCCTTAATCAAGGCGGTTAACTCTTCATAGGGCTCGCCTTCGGCGGCCAGGACATTAGCATAGAAGGTACGGGAGATGTGGTTGAGAAGGGAAATGGTTGCATTGTAACGGGCGTTGGGGTCTTGATCTGGATTCTCGACGTTGAGCACAATGCTGACAAGACGCATACCACGCTCGGTTGTAGATACAATAATCGAATCTCCGTATGCAGCCGAACTACCGGTTTTGAGGCCGTCAACGCCATTCCGGAAACGAGGCATGTTGGGAATGAGTTGATTGGTTGCATAAATAGTTTCTTTTCCAAATTTTGCCTGACTTTTTTCAGTGATTTCGGTAATTTCCGGATGATCTCTTAGAAGGTTGTAAACCATCACACCGAGGGCGTTGGCTGACATGAGGTTTTCTTGATTTTTACCATTTGTGATGATGTTTAGGGTATTTTCGTTCAAGCCGGATGAGTTGTAGAGCTTGTAGTCTCGAATCCCGAGACTATCCAGCTTATCCTCCATCCGCTTGACAAAGTCTTTTTCTTTGCCAGAGACCTTCTCAGCTAAAGCAATCGCTGCAGAATTGGCGGAAGACAGTAACATAGCATGGAGCAATTCTTCAACGGTGTATTCTCGATCCTCCATGGGGACGTTAGAGCTAGAAGAATCTACGGTTAGTTGGTAGGCAAAATCCTTAATTGGAACCTTAGTACTCCAGTCAAGCTCGCCAGCCTGGATAGCATCGAGTACAACGTAGCTGGTCAGCAGCTTAGAGATGGAGGCAATTCCAACTAACTTATCCGCATTTTTTTCGAATAAAATTTTCCCTGTGTTTTGTTCAAAAACCAGAGCGCTATTAGCAGTGGTTGTGAAATCATCATCGGAAAACACTGGAATAGTAGAGAGTAAAGATGGTAGTAATAAAAGCATAACCAGTAGGAACTGGATGAATCGTTTCATGATTGTCCTCTTTCAGATTCTAGTCTCTCTATTTTATCATAGTTCTAAAGAGAACCCTAGAATTTTGAAAGGAAAAGAGGTTGTGGGGAAGTGGGGCTTGTCTAGGAGGAGTTTTGATAAAAGGAAGGGGGAATCATCATTATTATATATGTGCATTTATTGCATAAGCATGAGGAAATAGATTGAAATTTTTACTTAAAAATGGTAGTCTAAGCATATCTAGTTTTTTAAATTAGTATTCTTTGATTTTGCCTTGTCATAGACTGAGTTAGGCAAATGATTTTTCTAAATGAAATCGCTAACTATTCTGAAAATTATGATATAATTGAATTTGAATCAGAATATTTAGTTTTTTTTGAGAACAACAACAGCTCCTTGTAAGAATTTTCAGAAAATTACGTTGACTTTTCTAGTATATTTTATTACAATGGGTTAAACTTAAATAGTTAAAGGAGATATAGTATGAAAAAGAGTAAGCTATTTGCGGTAGCAGGTGTAGCTCTGTTATCGGTGGGAGTATTAGCAGCTTGTTCATCTTCAAGCAGTGGAAAACAATCTACATATTCATTTGTGTACTCTACTGATCCAGATAATTTGAATTATTTAACGACTGGTAAAGCTTCAACAGCTGATATTACATCTAATAATATTGATGGTTTATTGGAGAATGATCAGTATGGGAATCTAGTACCTTCTGTAGCAGAAGATTGGTCTGTATCTAAAGATGGATTGACCTACACTTATAAAATCCGCAAGGGAGTCAAATGGTTTACTTCTGAGGGAAATGAGTATGCTGAAGTAAAAGCTCAGGACTTTGTAACTGGTCTTAAATATGCTGCAGATAATAAAGGGGAAGCTCTTTACGTATTGCAAGATTCTGTTAAAGGTTTGAAAGACTATATCGATGGTAAATCAAAAGATTTTGGCACAGTTGGAATCAAAGCAATTGATGATTATACATTGGAGTATACATTAACAAAACCTGAGCAATACTGGAACTCTAAACTAACATATGGAATTACTTATCCAGTAAATGAAGACTTCTTGAAATCCCAAGGGGAAAACTTTGCTAAAGCAAGTGATCCAAGTACAATCCTTTACAATGGTCCATACATCTTAAGTGCTGTGACAGCTAAGTCTGAAATTCAGATGGTTAAAAATGAAGGTTATTGGGATAAAGATAATGTTCACTATAAGACAATTAAGTTAACTTATGATGATGGTTCTGATTTAGACTCAGTAATTAATGGCTTTGATAAAGGAGTCTATTCTGGTGCTGGTTTGAATCCTAATTCACCAGGTTATAAGAAATTCCAAGAAAAGTATGCAGATAATATTGCTTACCGTCCACAAGATGCAACAACTTATCTATTAGGTATGAATATTGATCGTCAGTCTTACAAGTACACAGCTAAGAAAACTGATGCAGAAAAAGAATCTACCAAAAAAGCTTTGTTGAATAAAGATTTCCGTCAAGCATTGACTTTTGCATTTGACCGGGAGGCTTATGAAGCTCAGATTCGTGGAGAAGAAGGAGCACTGAAACCTTTACGGAATCTTTTTGTTCCACCTCAATTTGTACAAGCTGGGGGTAAAGATTTTGGAGAGATGGTTAAAGAGAACTTAGCTGACAAGGAAGAATGGAAAGACGTTGATTTAAGCGATGCTCAAAACGGTCTTTATAATCCAGAAAAAGCAAAAGCTGAATTTGCTAAGGCTAAGGAAGCTCTTCAAGCAGAAGGAGTACAATTCCCAATTCGTTTGGATATCCCTGTAGATCAAACAGCTATTACAATGGTTCAGCGGGTTCAGTCCTTGAAACAATCCATTGAGAAAAACTTGGGTTCAGAGAATGTTGTCATTGATATTCATCAAATGTCATCAGATGATGTAAATAACATTACCTATTTTGCTGAAAATGCAGCTCAAGAAGATTGGGATTTGAACAATAAAGTAGGTTGGGGTCCTGATTATCAAGATCCATCTTCTTACTTGGATATCTTGAAACCAAGTAGTGGTGAAAGTACAAAAACATATTTTGGGTTCGATTCTGGAACAAATAATGCGAACGCAGAAAAAGTTGGTCTAGGTGAGTTTGAACAGTTGGTGACAGAGGCTGGTGGAGAAACAGCCGATATCCAAAAACGTTATGAGAAATATGCGGCAGCTCAAGCTTGGCTAACAGATAGTGCTTTGATTGTCCCAATTGAATCTAAAGGAGGAAATCAAGGTGTTGCTCGTATCAAACCATTTAGCGGTCCATTTGCTTGGTCAGGTAACAAAGGTGGTTCTACTTTGTATAAATACCTAGAACCTAGTGATGAAATCGTTACAAAAGATGAGTATGAAAAAGCTCAGAAAGAATGGAATGAGAAACGAGTAGAAAGCAATAAGAAGGCTGAGGAAGAAGCTAAATCTCACGTGAAGTAATAAGTAGGGATAGAAGTTTTCAGTGACAACTGTTTTAGAATAAGTGATCACTCATTTATTGAATTCTCTGTCAGAACAAGGAGAATCAAAAGCAGTAAGCCTTGCGGGGGTGGGATAAAGAGCTTTTCAAATTTGAGAAGCTCTATCCCACTCCCGTTTTTGAAATGAAAAGGATGATTCGATGAAACGTTATATTTGGATGCGGATTTTACGTTCGCTCTTATCGATTTTCTTGGTGACTACTATTATTTATTCAATTGTTTATATAATGGTCCCTCGAAATCTTATTTTTAAACAGGATCCTAACTATAATAAGATTGCAAAAACACCAGATAGTAAGACAGATTATGAAAACACAGTCTTTGAGCGAATGGGGTATGTGGATTATTATACAAGTAAAGAGCTTCAGGAAAAAGCTAGTGAATTGGATTCCTCAGTAACTGTTGAAGCGACTGAGAGTAATAAGAAAATTTATGAAGCTTTCATAAAAAAAGAAGGACGTGGTTGGGAACTTTTTCAATTCCAAGAGAGTAAGCGGTTTTATGCAGTACGCCAAGTCCCAGCATATGAGCGTGTATTTGATTTTTACAAAAATCTCTTTCAATTTGACCATCCTTGGAAGATTCAAGACGCTTCTAATCCTAACTTAAAGCGTGGGATTTGGATTGAGAATGATCCGGCCATCGGCTGGGCTGTTGTTGGTTCAGGAACTCGGCATAAGTACTTGCTATATTTTAATAACCAGTTCCCATTTGTTCATCAGAATTTTATTAAGTTGAATTTGGGGATCTCCTATCCAACTTATTCTAATGTTCCTGTTCTTCAAGTTATCAGTCAAGGACAAGGGCAATCTAAGGTCAGTGAAGTACAATTTCCAACTGGGAAAAAAATGTCTTCTATTGATATCTATTCTCGGACGTATAAATCACCAAGTAAAGCGGACGCACAAGATATTGCGAACTTTGGTGAGGGAGATGCGTATACTCAAACGCAAACAGTTTATCAGTCACCGTCCATGCTGGTAAACTCTGCAATTATTGGTCTAGTAGGTGTTATCATTTCCTATAGCTTAGCGGTTCCTTTTGGAGCTTTGTTGGCACGCTATAAGAATACAGCTATTGATAGTTTGTCTACAGCTTTCTTGACCTTCTTAATGGCCATTCCAACGATTGCATTGGTTTATCTTGTTCGTCTATTGGGTTCGTTTATTGGATTGCCAGATTCATTCCCAACTCTAGGTGCAGGAGATTGGCGTTCATATGTATTACCAGCAGTTATCTTAGGGATTTTAGGTGTTCCTGGATTAGCTATTTGGATTCGTCGTTACATGATTGATCAGCAGTCTAGTGACTATGTACGCTTTGCTCGTGCAAAAGGTTTATCTGAAAAGGAAATTATGAGGAACCATGTCTTTAAAAATGCTATGGTCCCAATTGTTGCGGGGATTCCATCTGCGATTATCTTAGTCATTGTTGGAGCTACCTTGACAGAATCTGTGTTTGCCTTTCCAGGTATGGGTAAAATGCTGATTGATTCTGTTAAAGCAGCTAACAATTCAATGGTTGTTGGATTGACCTTTGTGTTTACAAGTTTATCGATTTTAGCAAATCTTTTAGGAGATTTGTTGATGACTGTCCTAGATCCTCGTATTAAACTCTCTTCGAAAGGAGGCAAATGATGTCTCAACCAGATGTATCTAAATTTACTTTTGTGAAAAGAGATGATTTTGCCTCAGAAGTCATCGATGCTCCAGCTTATTCCTATTGGAAGTCTGTTTTTAGGGAATTTTTGAAAAAGAAGACAACTGTGGTTATGTTGGCTTTGTTAGCAGGAATTGTTCTTATGAGTTTCCTATATCCATTAATCTCAGATTATAATCCGAATGATGTCAGCAAGGTAAATGACTTTAGTCTTCGGTTTATAAAGCCAAATGGAGAATATTGGTTTGGAACGGATAATAATGGACATTCTCTATTTGATGCTGTTTGGTTTGGAGCTCGTAATTCCATTCTGATTTCAGTCATTGCGACAGTTATTACTACAGGCCTAGGAGTGATTGTTGGTGGAATTTGGGGCGTTTCCAAATCTGTGGATAAGGTAATGCTAGAAATTTATAATATAGTATCTAACATTCCTCAACTTCTTATTGTCATTGTATTGACTTATTCCTTGGGATCAGGTTTTTGGAATTTGATTTTTGCTATGAGTATTACAGCCTGGATTGGAGTTGCTTACTCTATTCGGATTCAAATTCTTCGTTACCGAGATTTAGAGTATAATTTAGCTAGTAGAACACTGGGGACACCATCCGGCAAAATTATTGTTCGTAATCTTCTTCCGCAATTGGTATCTGTTATTGTAACCATGTCAGCTGCACAGTTGCCGTCTTACATTTCATATGAGGCTTTTTTGTCTTACTTTGGTCTTGGGTTACCAGCCACTGTTCCTAGCTTAGGACGTCTTATTTCTAGTTATTCTCAGAATGTAACGACGAATGCTTATTTATTTTGGATCCCGCTAACAGTATTGATATTGGTTTCATTGTCTTTCTATATTGTTGGACAAAACCTAGCGGATGCTAGTGATCCACGTACGCATAGATAGGAGAAAGAATGGGAAAAGAGATTATTTTATGTGCTCAGGATGTAGTTGTCGAATTTGAAGTACGGGATCGAATCCTCACGGCCATTCGAGGGGTCTCCTTGGATTTATATCAAGGAGAGGTTTTAGCCTTGGTTGGTGAATCTGGAAGTGGTAAATCTGTATTAACGAAAACATTTACAGGAATGTTAGAAGAAAATGGTCGGGTGGCCAATGGTAGTATTGTTTACCGTGGTCAAGAGTTGACTAAGGTTACTTCTAATGCGGAGTGGGCACAGATACGTGGTCAAAAGATTGCGACTATTTTTCAAGATCCGATGACTAGCCTAGATCCTATTAAGACAATTGGAAGTCAAATTACAGAGGTTATTACGAAGCATCAAGGTAAGACAGTATCTGAAGCTAAAGAAATGGCAATCGACTATATGGATAAAGTGGGTATCCCAGATCCTGAGCGTCGTTTCCATGAATATCCTTTCCAATATTCTGGAGGGATGCGTCAACGGATTGTTATCGCGATTGCTTTAGCATGTAAACCAGATATTCTGATTTGTGATGAACCGACAACAGCCTTAGATGTGACTATTCAAGCGCAGATTATCGATCTTCTCAAGCATTTGAAACAAGAGTATGGTTTTACGATTATCTTTATCACCCATGATTTAGGGGTTGTTGCTAGTATTGCTGATAAAGTAGCTGTGATGTATGCCGGCGAGATTGTTGAATATGGAACAGTGGAGGATATTTTCTATGATCCTCGCCATCCGTATACTTGGTCATTATTATCGAGCCTTCCTCAGTTAGCTAGTGAAGATAGTGAGCTGTTTTCTATCCCTGGAACTCCTCCGTCCCTTTATACTGAATTAGCTGGAGATGCCTTTGCTTTGAGATCGGATTATGCACTGGCGATTGATTTTGAAGAAAAAGCTCCAATTTTTCAAGTATCGGCTGATCATTGGGCTAAAACGTGGCTTCTTCATGAATATGCTCCTAAGATTGATAAGCCAGAATTGATTGCGAATCTTCATGAAAAGATTAAATCACAGATGGCGTTTATGAATAAGACAAGGGAGGGGTAGAATGCCAGAAAAATTAGTCGAAGTTAAAGATTTAGAAATTTCCTTTGGAGAAGGTAGTAAAAAATTTACTGCGGTAAAGAATGCGAATTTTTTCATCAATAAAGGGGAGACATTCTCATTAGTTGGAGAATCTGGGAGTGGAAAAACAACTATTGGAAGAGCGATTATAGGCTTAAATGAAACGAGCTCGGGTGATATCCTTTTTGAGGGACGTAAGATTAACGGTCCGAAGAGTCGTGAAGGAGAAAAGGAACTTATTCGTAAAATCCAAATGATTTTCCAAGATCCAGCTGCCAGTCTTAATGAACGGGCTACTGTTGACTATATTATTTCGGAAGGTTTGACAAATTTCCATCTATATAAAGATGAGGAGGAACGTCAACAGAAGGTTCGAAATATTGTAAATGAGGTTGGGTTACTCGCAGAGCACCTTACTCGTTATCCTCATGAATTCTCGGGAGGGCAACGTCAGAGAATTGGGATTGCCCGTGCCCTTGTTATGCAGCCAGACTTTGTAATTGCGGATGAGCCTATTTCTGCTTTGGATGTATCTGTTAGAGCTCAGGTTTTAAATTTATTGAAGAAATTTCAGAAAGAATTGGGTTTGACGTATTTGTTTATTGCCCATGATCTGTCAGTTGTTCGCTTTATTTCAGATCGTATTGCAGTTATCTATAAAGGGATTATTGTAGAGGTTGCAGAGACGGAAGAGTTGTTCACAAACCCGATTCATCCATATACTCAATCACTTTTATCAGCAGTACCAATCCCGGATCCAATTTTAGAACGCCAAAAAGTATTGAAAGTATATGATCCGAATCAACATGATTATAGTGAGGAAGAGCCAGCAATGGTTGAGATTCGTCCTAATCATTATGTTTGGGCTAGTCCAAGTGAGGTTCAAGCCTATTTGAAGGCACAGTAGGTTTTTAAAAAGGAGTTGAGGTTTCTTTCTCGGCTCTTTTTCCTTTTTTGAAAAAAATTAAAAAAGTTGAACAAAAGTCTTGCCAAGAAAGCTGTAGTGTTGTATACTAAGAAAGTCCTGAAGGGAGAGTTCCTTAAACGGGACAGTTAGTTGATAAAGGTTCGGCACATCCGAACCAAGTCAAAAAAACTTCAAAAATTTTTCAAAAAAGTGTTGACAAAGATTTGAGGTTTTGGTAAACTAATAAAGTTGTCTCGTGAGAGGCATGACCTTTGAAAACTGAACAAGACGAATACCAATGTGTGGGACACTAGCAATAGTGCC